>NZ_JBEZBT010000035.1:41225-83864 GCF_040647235.1 Streptomyces sp. NPDC042638 | reverse complement strand
AGGTCCTCGGCGCCGGGGAAGTACGGCAGCAGGTGGGTGAGGCCGTCCAGGTCGGCTCGGCGGGCCGTGGGCTCGAGTGTCCGCCGAGCTTACTCTTTCTTTACGATTGTGTTCATGGAGCGACGGTCGGCGCAGACGCGGTGGGAACAGCACACGGAGCGGCCGCTGTTGGCGCTCGCGATAGCCTTCGCCGTCGCGTACGCGGTACCGATCGTGGACGCTTCCGCCGGTCTCTCCCTCACGACCACGTGCACGGTGGTGGAGTGGGTGGTGTGGGGGGCGTTCGCCCTGGACTACCTGGTCCGGCTGGCGCTCGCCCCACGGCGCAAGGAGTTCGTACGACGGCACTGGCCGGACCTGGGCGCGGTGGTGCTGCCGCTGCTGCAGCCGCTACGGCTGCTACGCCTGGTGTCCACGTTGCTGCTGGTGGGCCGGCGGGCGCGGATGGCTCCGCAGATCCGGCTGACCACCTACGTCGTCGGGGCCGTGATCGGGCTGCTGATGTTCGGCTCGCTGGCGGTGCTGTCCGTGGAGCGGGAGTCCCCGCGCGGAAACATCCGGACCCTGGGCGACGCGGTGTGGTGGTCGTTCACGACGATGACGACCGTGGGGTACGGGGACCACGCGCCGACGACCGGGCTCGGGCGGATGATCGCGGTCGGACTGATGCTCTCGGGGATCGCGCTGCTGGGTGTCGTGACCGCGAACATCGCCGCGTGGTTCATCTCGCGGTTCGAGAAGGACGACGTGGAGGAGCGGCGGCAGACGGAGGCGATCGCCGCGCTGACCGAGGAGGTGCGGCTGCTGCGGACCGAGGTGGCCCGGCTGACGCGGCCCGCCGGGGAGGCGCGGGGAACCGTGCGATCGGCCCCCCACGCCCCGTCAGCCGGCGAACACCCTCCGCGCGACGGCGCGGCGCCGCCCGCCGGAGCGACCCGGCGGCGCGACGCCGTCGGCTAGGGCCCCTCATGCGGATCATGCCGGGCTCGCGGGCCCGGGCATCGCGCCTGCACCAGCCTGGTCCAGCCCGGTGCGGCCTGATCCGGAGGGAAGGCCCTAGAGCAGGCCGTGGCCCCAGGTGGCCGCGCCCGCCAGGGCGATGACGGCCAGCAGTGTGTCGATCGCGCCCAGGATCAGGGCCACCAGGGCCGGGACGTCGCGATCGCTGGACCACCTGCGTCCCATCGACTGCCAGCCGCAGAACATCGCGACGGGACCGAGCACGATCCCCAGCGCGAAGAAACCCGCCACCGCGCAGATGGCGCCGATGATCCCGAGCGTTGCGCGGTCCGGCCCGGTCCGTTGCCACGTCCGGCCACGCGACCGGGGGTACCCGCGCGTTCCGTGCCCGAAGCCTGCCATCATCAACTCCCTGGGGTCTTGGGACAGTTCGGCTTCGGTGTGCGGGTACCCCGGTTCCGCCGGGGCAGACCTGCGCGCGCTGCCCCCCTCCAGCAGCGCGCGCCGCGGCCCAGTGGTCCTCCCATGTCCTGCGGAGGACTTGACCCACTGTGACCTGCGGCGCGCGCCGGGTGCCAGCGATCTTTAGCGGAGTCATCCTGATAGGGGAACTCCGCCGGAAAAGGGCAGGGAACGGGGCGTCAGATGTGGCCCGCGCTCGCGCCGGCCTCCGCGTTGGCGCCCCGCTTGGTGAGCAGGGCGACCAGGACGGCGACCGCCGCCACACCCGCCGCCACCAGGGAGGCCAGGCTCATGCCGGAGATGAAGGTGTGGTGGGCCACTTCGGTGATCTTCGCGGCGACCGGTGCCGGGGTTCCCTCGGCGACGGGTGCGACGCCCTGCTGGACGGCCTCGGCCGCCTGGTGCAGCTGCTGCGGGGGCAGCTTCGGCAGCCCGGCGCCCGCCCAGTTGTCCGCGAGCGTGCTGTCGACCTTGGAGGCCATCACCGCGCCGAGGACGGCCGTGCCCAGGCTGCCGCCGATCTGCATCGCCGCCTGCTGCAGACCGCCCGCCACGCCGGACAGCTCCATGGGGGCGTTGCCGACGATGACCTCGGTGGCGCCGACCATGACCGGCGCGAGGCCGAGACCGAGCAGGGCGAACCAGACGGACATCAGCCCGCTGCCGGTGTTCTCCTCGAGCGTGGACATGCCGTACATGGCGATCGCGGTGACGGCCATGCCGCCCGCCAGCGGGATGCGCGGGCCGAGCTTGGTGATCATCGCCCCGGCCAGCGGGGAGCCCACGATCATCATGCCGGTCAGCGGCAGCAGGTGCAGGCCCGCGTCGATCGGGCTCATGCCGTGCACGTTCTGCAGGTAGAAGGTGACGAAGAAAAGTCCGCCCATGAACGCGATGGCCATGAGGACCATCAGGACGACACCCGCGGACAGCGGGACCGAGCGGAACAGCGCCAGCGGGACCAAGGGCTCACGCACCCGTGTCTCCCAGAAGGAGAAGAGGGCGAAGCCGACGACCGAGACGACGATGAACAGCCAGGTCCGGCCGTCGCCCCAGCCCCAGGCCGGAGCCTTGATGAGCGCCCAGACCAGGCAGAACATCGCGCCCGAGAGCAGGACGATGCCGAGGATGTCGAAGGAGCGGGGGGCGTTCTCGGCGCGGTGGTCGCGCAGGATCAGCGAGCCCATCAGGAGGGCGAGCGCGCCGACCGGCACGTTGATGAAGAACACCGACTGCCAGTTGACGTGCTCGACGAGGACTCCGCCGAGGATCGGGCCGCCCGCGGTGGACGCGCCGATCACCATGCCCCAGATGCCGATCGCCATGTTGAGCTTCTCGGCCGGGAAGGTGGCCCGCAGCAGGCCGAGCGCGGCCGGCATCAGCAGCGCGCCGAACAGGCCCTGGAACACGCGGAAGGTGACGACCGCGGCGATGCTGTGGGAGAGGCCGATGCCCCCGGAGGCCGCGGCGAAGCCGGTCACACCGATGAGGAAGGTCTGCCGGTGGCCGAAGCGGTCACCGAGCTTGCCCGCGGTGATCAGGGAGACCGCCAGGGCCAGGAAGTAGGCATTGGTGATCCACTGCAGCTGGGCCCAGCTGGCGTGCAGGTCCCTGCCGATCGCCGGGTTGGCGATCGCCACGATGGTGCCGTCGAGGGCCACCATCATGACCCCTACGGCGACGGTGAGGAGAGTGAGCCACGGATGGCCGCGCAACCCCGCGGCCGGGGCCGGCCCCGACGGGGCTGCGGACGCTCTGTCCCCCGGCCCCGTGGTGTCGATGGTGGTCTGACTAGTCATACACCGAGGCTAGTGACAGCCACTGACAATTGACAAACCATTTCACAAGTCGCTTACTGACACGTCACCGGCCCACAGGCCGGCCGAAGGAACGTGCACGGAAAAGAGGGGCCATTGGAGACGCTGCGCGAGCGCAAGAAGCGGCGTACCCGGGAGGCACTGCTGCGGGCCGCTCTCGAACTGTTCACCACCCAGGGGTACGAGCGGACCACCGTCGACGAGATCGCCGAGGCCGTCGACGTCTCCCAGCGCACCTTCTTCCGCTACTTCGCGGGCAAGGAGGACGCGGCCTTCGCCGTCCAGGCGATGACCGAGGAGGCGTTCGTGGCGGCCGTACGCGCGCGCCCGCCGCACGAGGCGCCGATGAAGGCCCTGCGGCAGGCGTTCCTGGAGGGCTGGGACACGATCCGCGAGACCGTCGAGTCGGTCGTCCCGGTCGAGCTGCACCTGCGCATGTACCGGACGGTCGAGTCCACGCCCGCGCTGCTCGCCGCCCATCTGCGCCGGTCGGCGGCGACCGAGGAGACCCTCGCGCGCGTGCTGGCCGAGCGGGAGGGCGTCGACGTGGACACCGACCCGCGGCCCCGGCTGGCGGTGGCCGTGTTCGGCGGGGTGATGAGAGTCACCGAAAGGTACTGGTGCACGAGCGAGGACTTCGGCCTGGAATCGATCCGTACGCTCACCGTGGCGTACCTCGATCAGGTGGGTTCGGCGCTCACGGGAAACTGGCGTACCCCCTGAGGCCGTTGACACACCGTCCGGCGGAGCGCGGGCGCGGGCTCGCCGTGGACCGCGACGCGGGTCCGGCCCGGTCCGCCGGCACCGTGTCCTCCGTTCACCGAAACGTGATCCCTGTCACTCAGTTACCTCGAGACCCGCTCGTTCTCCTAGTGTGTCCTCCCAGTGACTTCCTTCGACACCTCCCCGCAACTCAACGTCTGGCGCGCACTGCTCGCGCTGGCCGTCGTGTTCGTGATGCTCGCGACCACCGGCTGGACCGCCCTGCACACGCACCGGGAGACCTCGGCGCTGCAGTCCTCGGTCGCCGAATGGGAGCACGGCCGCCTGCACGGCCTGCGGCTGCCGGACCCCGAGGCCGCCCCGGCGCGCCTGAGCCGCTACTTCGCCTCGCTCACCCCCCGCGACCGCGCCCGCCTCGCCCACCGCTATCCGCTCGCGGTCGGGAACATGAACGGCGCGCCCGTCTCCCTGCGCTACCGGGCCAACCGCGTCGCGCTGGAGCAGGCCCGCGAGGTCGAGCACGAGCGCATGCGCGACAGCCGGCTCAGCTCGGCCGGCCGGCAGGACGCGGGCCGCCGGATGCACCGCTACGAGTCCCTGCTGGACCCCGGCCGGCAGATCCTCGCCTTCGACCCCGAGGGCTCGGGCCGGGTCGCCGAGGTGTTCGGCAGCCTCGCCTCGGCCGAGCGGATCTCGGTGGTCGTCCCCGGCGTCGACACCGACCTGCTCACCTTCCAGCGGACCCACCGCCGCTACAGCGCCCCGGTCGGCATGGCCAAGGCGCTCTACGCGGCCGAGCGCACGGCGAGCCCCGGGACCCGTACGGCGGTGATCGCCTGGGCCGACTACACCTCCCCCGCGGGGCTCGGGGTGGACGCGGCCACCGGCCTGCGCGCCGGGGAGGGCGCCGTACGGCTGAACGCGCTGCTGCGCGCCCTGCCGGGGCGGTCCCCGGTGTCGATGTTCTGTCACAGCTACGGCTCGGTGGTCTGCGGGGTCGCCGCACGCGGCATGCCCCGCCGGGTCACCGACATAGCGGTGGCCGCGAGCCCCGGCATGCGCGTCCCCAAGGCCTCCTACCTGGGCACACCGGCCCGGGTGTGGGCCATGCGGGACGCCAGCGACTGGGTGCAGGACGTGCCCTATCTGGAGCTGGGCGGACTCGGCCACGGCGCCGACCCGGTGTCCGCCGGGTTCGGGGCGCGGGTGCTGTCCGCCCGGGACGCCCAGGGGCACAGCGGTTACTTCCAGCCCGGCACGGACAGCCTGCGCAACCTCGCCGACATCGGCGTGGGCGCGTACGGCGCGGTGACGTGTGCACGGGAGGACGATGCGTGCCGGTCCGGTCTGTCCGGCACGACGACGGCCGGACGCGCGTAGAAACAGCAGGAAGTGCGGTCTGCGCGGGTGGCGACGGAGGAGCACGTGCCGCATACGATGAGCCGCATGGGTGACGTACTGGCGGGTTTTCATGCCGTATGGGAGTTCGAGTCCGACTCCGTGCTCATCCGTTACGAACGGGGGATTCGGACACCGAAGCTGTTCCAGACCCTCGGCGAGCGGCGGATCCCGCTGTCCGCGGTGGAGGGCGTGACCCTGGACCGGGGCAAGCGCGGCACGGTCGTCCTGCGCCTGCGGCCACGTCCGGGCGCCGATCCGCTGATGGAGGCGGCCGACGGGCAGCTGAAGGAGGGCTCCGATCCGTACCGGCTGGTTCTGCCGGCCGAGCGGGAGACCCTCGCCGAGTACTACGCCGACGAGCTGAGGGGGCTGCTGACCGAATCCGGCCCCGCCGAGCGGCACCTGGTGGCGCCGCCCGAGGCGCCGCTGCACTTCAAGGCGTACGACGCGAAGGCGTCCTTCGACGGGACCTCCGTGCACTTCCGCTGGTCCTGGACGGGGGCGTCCTCGGCGAAGTGGAAGGCCGGCGACCAGAGCTTCCCGGTCACCGACCTGAGCGGACTGGAGTGGCGGTCACCGGAGGTCTTCGAGGGGCACCTGCGGCTGATCAGGCGGTCGGCCGGCCCGGCGACGTCCGTGCAGCCCGACCAGGATCCGGCGACGGTGGTGTTCGGACTCGGGTACGGGCCGGTGCACGAGTCGCTGCCGTTCGCCGCGGCGGTCCTGGCGGCCGTACGCGCCCGGGGGCCGGTAGCGGCGGTACCGGCCCCGTCACGGCGTGACCCGGCCGACATCGCCGAGCGGATCCGGCATCTCGGCGAGCTGCACCAGGCCGGGCTGGTCACCGACGAGGAGTTCGCCGGGAAGAAGGCCGAGCTGCTGGCCGAGCTGTAGCCGCTCCGGTCCGGCTACTCCCGTCCCGCGGAGACGAACGCCATGTCCGCGTAGCGGCTGCCCGCCACCTTGGCGGCGATCGGCTCCAGCCGGGCCAGTTCCCCGTCGGTCAGGGTGAGGGCGGTCGCGGCGGCGTTCTCCTCCACCCGGCCCGGCTTGCGGGTGCCCGGGATGGGGACCACCGTCAGGCCGTCGACCGCCGCACGCTGGTGCACCCAGGCCAGGGCGATCTGGCCGGGGGTGGCGCCGTGGGCCTCGGCGATCGCGCGGACCGGCTCCAGCAGGGCCGCGTTGGCGGACGCGTTGGCGCCGGTGAAGCGGGGCTGCATGCGCCGGAAGTCGTCGGCTGTGAGGTCCTTCTCGGCGTCGGCGAAGGAGCCGGTGAGGAAGCCGCGGCCGAGCGGTGAGTACGGCACCAGGGCGACGCCCAGGTCGCGCGCGGCCGGGACGACCCTGGCCTCGATGTCGCGGCTGAACAGGGACCACTCCGACTGCACGGCCGCGATCGGGTGCACGGCGTGCGCGGCGCGCAGTTCGTCGGCGGTGACCTCGCTCAGGCCGAGGTGCCTGACCTTGCCCTCACGGACCAGGTCCGCCATGGTCCCGACGCTCTCCTCGATGGGGACGTGCACGTCGCGGCGGTGCATGTAGTACAGGTCGATCACGTCGACGCCGAGCCGCCGCAGGCTGGCCTCGACGGCCTCGCGGATGTAGGGCGGGTCGTTGCGGATGACCCGCTTCGTCGGATCGTCCGGGGGTATGGACAGGGCGAACTTGGTGGCGATGACCACCTCGTCGCGGTGGGCCTTGAAGAACGGGGACAGGAACCGCTCGTTCTCCCCGGCGCCGTAGGCGTCGGCGGTGTCGTAGAGCGTCACGCCGAGTTCCAGCGCCCGCTCCAGCGCCGCCCGCGCCTGGTCCGTGTCGGTGGGGCCGTACGCGAAGCTCATGCCCATGCAGCCGAGCCCCTGTACACCCACCTCCGGGCCCTGCTCGCCGAGCCGTGCAGTCGCGATCCTGGCGTCGGTCATCGCGTGTTCCCCTCCGTCGCGTAGAAACTGATCTTCCGGTCGAGTACGGCGAGCGTGTCCCGCAGTTCGGCGACCCGGGTCAGGACGTCCCGGCGGGTCGACTCCAGCAGGGCCCGCCGCTCGTCGTACGTGTTCTCGCCCTCCCTGACCAGTTCCGCGTACCGGACCATGTCCGCCACCGGCATCCCGGTCAGCCGGAGCTTGGTCACGAAGTCCAGCCAGTCCAGGTCGCGGTTGCTGTAGCGCCGCTGGCCGGTGTGCGACCGGTCCACGTGCGGCATCAGGCCGATCCGCTCGTACCAGCGCAGGGTGTGCGCGGTGAGACCGGTGAACGCGACGACCTCGCTGATCGTGTAGCGGTCCTGGCCGTCGGGGCGGGGATGGCGCCGCGCTGGCGCGGAGCAGATGTCGGCGGGAGTGGCGGGCTCGGTGGCCGTCGGCGTGGTCTGCATCACCGTCATGCCCCCACGCTATGACCTTGGAGTGCACTCCAAGCAAGCCGCTCAGGTAAGAAATGCGCAGGACCCGGACCTGGGCGGGTGGTTAGCGTGCCGCCCATGAGTCTCGTACGCCGGGCCCGGCCCGGGGATGCCGCCGAAGTGTTGCGACTGCGCCAGGTGATGATCGACTCCATGGGGAGCGCGGGAGGTTCCGGGCCGGCCGACTGGCACGCCCGGTCACTGCCGACGCTGCGGGAGCGGCTCGCCTCGGAGGACGGGGAGTTCGCCGCGTTCGTCGTGGACAGCCCCGACCGGCCGGGGGCGCTGGCCGCACTGGTGGCGGGGACGGTGGAGTACCGCATCGGCAGGGCCGGCAATCCGCGAGGGCGCGTCGGGCACGTCTTCAGCGTGGCGACCGACCCGGACGCCCGGCGCCGGGGCTACGCGCGCGCGTGCATGCAGGAGCTGCTGGCCTGGTTCCGGGCACGCGGCGCCGGGCACGTGCTGCTCAACGCCACGCCGCAGGCCGAGCCGCTGTACGCCTCGCTCGGCTTCACACGGGATCCGGACCCGTCGATGCGGCTGCAGCTGTGAGCCGCATAGGCTCGGACCCATGTCGTTGCAGAGCCTGGCGCTGATCGAGAACTGGCCCGTCCCCACCGCCGCGGCGGGCGTCGTACGAGCCGACGGGACCGTCCTCGGGACGCACGGTCCCGTCGGGCACCGCTTTCCGCTGGCCTCCGTCACCAAGCCGCTGGCGGCCTACGCGGCGCTCGTGGCGTACGAGGAGGGGGCGGTCGAGCTGGACGAGCCGGCCGGTCCGCCCGGGTCGACGGTCCGTCACCTGCTGGCGCACACCTCCGGGCTGGCCTTCGACGAGCACCGGGTGACGGCTCCGCCCGGGGAGCGGCGGCTCTACTCCAACGCCGGGTTCGAGCAGCTCGGGGACCACATCGCGAAGGCCACGGACATCCCGTTCGCGGAGTACCTGCGCCAGGCCGTGCTGGAGCCGCTGGGCATGACGGCGACGTCGCTGGAGGGCTCGCCCGCGAAGGACGGGGTGTCGACGGCCGGGGACCTGCTGCGGTTCGCGGCGGAGGTGCAGGCGCCGAGGCTGCTGGACCCGCGGACGGTGGCGGCGGCGATGACCGTGCAGTACCCCGGGACGAAGGGCGTGCTGCCCGGGTTCGGGCACCAGAACCCGAACGACTGGGGGCTGGGTTTCGAGATCCGTGACGGCAAGTCCCCGCACTGGACCGGGACCTCGTCCTCGCCGCGCACCTTCGGGCACTTCGGGCAGTCCGGTACGTTCCTCTGGGTCGACCCGGACGCCGGGGTGGCCGGGGTCGCGCTGACGGACCGCGCGTTCGGGCCCTGGGCGAGCGAGGCGTGGCCGGTGTTCACGGACGCGGTGCTGGCGGAGCTGCGCGGCTGACGGGCGCCCGGACTCCGCTCCTCGGCTAGGACGCCGTCATCTCCCACAGCAGCAGTTCCGCCGCCGTCACCCCGACCGCCTCCGTGCCCTTCGCCCCGGTGATCCGCGCCGAGTCCCCGGGGCCCAGTTCCTCCCCGGCCAGCCGGAGCCGCCCCCGCACCACGTGCGCGTACAGGTACGCCGCGTCCGGCACCGCCGTCCGCTCCCCCGCTCCCAGGCGGCGTACGTGCAGCATCGCGCCGGCGGCCGGAACCGCGTAGGGGGTGGAGTCGGCGATGCCGGGGACGAGTGCGTACGAGGGGGTGCCGCCCGGTTCGCGCGGGGCCAGCCACATCTGGACGAAGGTCAGCGGCTGCGCGCCGTCGTTGCGCTCCGCGTGCCGCACGCCGGCCGCCGCGCTGAGGTGCTGGACGTCCCCGGGGCGTACCCGGCTCTCGTGGCCGGCGGAGTCGCGGTGGGTCAGCTCGCCCTCGACCACCCAGGTGACGATCTCGGTGTGGCTGTGCGGGTGTTCGTCGAAACCGGCGCCGGGGGCCAGCCGCTCCTCGTTGCAGGCGATCACCGCGCCGAAACGGAGGTTGCCGGGGTCGTAGTGCGGGCCGAAGGAGAAGGCGTGGCGGGTGTCGATCCCGGCCTCCGGGTCCCCGCCCGGGTAGCGCTCACCGGCGCGCCGTACGTCCATCACGGACACCACGGTAACCGCGGACCGGCGTCCGTCATGACCCGGCAGCGCACCCCGGCGTCCGGATAAGGCAGTCTTGTCCCCGTGCCCGAACCCGAATCCCACAGCGGAGATCCCGCAGCCCACGCCGTCCATCAGCACTCCGCGACCCTGAAGCGGCTGGAGAAGTCCTCCGGGAGTCTCGCCGCGCAGGCCATCGCGCGCATGGACGAGACCCTGCCGTGGTACCGGGCCATGCCCCCGGAGAACCGTTCCTGGATCGGCCTGGTCGCCCAGGCGGGCATCGCGGCCTTCACGGAGTGGTTCCGGCGGCCGGACGCGCCCCAGGCGATCTCCACGGACGTCTTCGGGACGGCGCCGCGTGAGCTGACCCGGGCCATCACGCTGCGGCAGACCGTGGAGATGGTGCGCACCACGATCGAGGTCATGGAGTCCGCCATCGACGAGGTGGCGGCCCCTGGGGACGAGAGCGTGCTGCGTGAGGCACTGCTGGTGTACGCCCGGGAGATCGCCTTCGCCACCGCCCAGGTCTACGCCCAGGCCGCCGAGGCACGCGGTGCCTGGGACGCGCGGCTGGAGTCGCTGGTCGTGAACGCCGTGCTCAGCGGTGAGGCCGACGAGGGGGCGGTGAGCCGGGCGGCGGCCCTCGGCTGGAACTCGCCCGAGCACGTGTGCGTCGTGCTCGGGACCGCGCCCGACGGGGACAGCGAGCTGACCGTCGAGGCCATCCGCCGGGCCTCCCGGCACGCCAAGGTCCAGGTGCTGACGGGGGTGCTCGGGGACCGGCTCGTCGTCATCGCGGGCGGGAGCGACAATCCGCTCGCCGTCGCCCGGTCGCTGATCGGTCCGTTCGCCGCCGGGCCGGTCGTCGCGGGCCCCGTCGTGCCCGACCTGCTGGCCGCGACCCGGTCCGCGCAGGCCGCCGCGGCCGGGCTGAAGGCGTGTTCGGCCTGGCAGGACGCGCCGCGGCCGGTGCTGGCGGACGATCTGCTGCCGGAGCGCGCCATCGCGGGGGATCCCGGCGCCCGTGAGCAGTTGGTGGAGGAGATCTACAGACCGTTGGAGGAGGCCGGCTCGGCGCTCCTGGAAACCCTGAGTGTGTACCTGGAGCAGGCGAGCAGCCTCGAAGGCGCGGCGAGGATGCTCTTCGTTCACCCGAACACCGTGCGCTACCGGCTCCGACGTGTGACTGACGTCACCGGCTGGTCACCTTCGGATGTACGATCCGCGTTCACACTGCGGATCGCCCTCATCCTGGGGCGTCTGGCCGACGGTGATCCCTCGGCATAGGGTTTTGTCGGGGGCCCACAAAAGCCCTTCCCGTTCTTCGTCCCTGTCCCCACGGGCGGCCGTGCCCGTCCCCAAGAGAGAGTGTGAGAGTGCTCGTACTCGTCGCTCCCGGCCAGGGCGCCCAGACGCCCGGCTTCCTGACTCCCTGGCTCGACCTGCCCGGTGCCGCGGACCGTATCGCCGCGTGGTCGGACGCCATCGGACTGGACCTGGTCCACTACGGCACCCAGGCCGACGCCGACGCCATCCGTGACACCGCCGTGGCCCAGCCGCTGCTGGTCGCCGCCGGCCTCCTGTCCGCCGCGGCACTCGGTGACATGTCCGAGATCGCCCCCGGCGCGGTCGCGGGTCACAGCGTCGGCGAGATCACCGCCGCCACCTTCGCCGGCGTCCTCGACGACACGGCCGCCCTGGGTCTCGTGCGCAAGCGGGGTCTGGCGATGGCCGACGCCGCCGCGGTGACCCAGACCGGCATGGCGGCGCTGCTGGGCGGCGACCCCGAGGTGACCCTCCCGCACCTGGAGAAGCTGGGCCTGACCCCGGCGAACATCAACGGTGCGGGCCAGATCGTCGCCGCGGGCACGCTGCAGCAGCTGGCCGCGCTGGAGGAGGACAAGCCCGAGGGCGTCCGCAAGGTCGTCGCGCTGAAGGTCGCCGGAGCCTTCCACACCCCGCACATGGCCCCCGCGGTCGAGACGCTGGCCAAGGCCGCGGCGGAGCTGTCGCCGGCCGACCCCCGGATCCCATACGTCTCCAACAAGGACGGCCGGGCCGTCGCGTCCGGCGCCGAGGTGCTGGAGCGGCTGGTCGGCCAGGTCGCCAACCCGGTCCGCTGGGACCTGTGCATGGAGACCTTCCGGGAGCTGGGCGTCACCGCGCTCATCGAGGTGTGCCCGGGAGGCACGCTGACCGGCCTGGCCAAGCGGGCCCTGCCCGGTGTCAGGACCCTCGCTCTGAAGACCCCCGCCGACCTCGACGCTGCCCGCGAGCTCATCGCAGAGGCGTCAACGCCTGCCGCCGACGCGGCGGGCGCCTGACAAGGAGCCCGAGAGCATGTCGAAGATCAAGCCCAGCAAGGGCGCCCCGTATGCGCGCATCCTCGGCGTCGGCGGCTACCGGCCGACCCGGGTGGTGCCGAACGAGGTGATCCTCGAGACGATCGACTCGTCCGACGAGTGGATCCGCTCGCGCTCCGGCATCGAGACCCGGCACTGGGCGGGCCCCGACGAGACCGTCGCCGCGATGTCGATCGAGGCCTCCGGCAAGGCGATCGCCGACGCCGGCATCGACGCCGAGCAGATCGGCGCCGTGGTCGTCTCGACGGTCTCGCACTTCAGCCAGACCCCGGCCATCGCCACGGAGATCGCCGACAAGCTGGGCACCGCCAAGGCCGCCGCCTTCGACATCTCGGCCGGCTGCGCGGGCTTCGGCTACGGCCTCACCCTCGCCAAGGGCATGGTGGTGGAAGGTTCCGCCGAGTACGTGCTCGTCATCGGCGTGGAGCGGCTGAGCGACCTGACCGACCTGGAGGACCGGGCGACCGCGTTCCTGTTCGGTGACGGCGCCGGCGCGGTCGTGGTCGGCCCCTCGAAGGAGCCCGCGATCGGCCCGACCGTGTGGGGTTCCGAGGGCGACAAGTCCGGGACGATCAAGCAGACCGTCTCCTGGGACCGGTTCAGGACCGGCGACCTGTCCGAGCTGCCGCTGGACAGCGACGGCAACGTCAAGTTCCCCGCGATCACGCAGGAGGGCCAGGCGGTGTTCCGCTGGGCCGTGTTCGAGATGGCGAAGGTCGCCCAGCAGGCGCTGGACGCGGCCGGGATCAGCCCGGACGACCTGGACGTCTTCATCCCGCACCAGGCCAACGTGCGGATCATCGACTCGATGGTGAAGACACTGAAACTGCCGGAGCACGTCACGGTCGCCCGTGACATCCGCACCACCGGCAACACCTCGGCCGCCTCGATCCCGCTCGCGATGGAGCGGCTCCTGGCGACCGGGGAGGCGAAGAGCGGCGACACCGCGCTCGTCATCGGATTCGGGGCGGGTCTCGTCTACGCCGCCACGGTCGTTACCCTCCCCTAGGCACTCCGTGCCGGATCATGCGGTCCGGCACGGATACAAATGCCACAAACCGTCTGGATATCTAAGAAGGAGCGCCTGACATGGCCGCCACTCAGGAAGAGATCGTCGCCGGTCTCGCCGAGATCGTTAACGAGATCGCCGGGATCCCCACCGAGGACGTCCAGCTGGACAAGTCCTTCACCGATGACCTGGACGTCGACTCGCTGTCCATGGTCGAGGTCGTCGTCGCCGCCGAGGAGCGCTTCGACGTGAAGATCCCGGACGAGGACGTCAAGAACCTCAAGACCGTCGGCGACGCGACCGACTACATCCTCAAGCACCAGGCCTGAGCCACCCTTTAGGCCGCAGGCTGCAAGGCCCCGCCACCCGGCGGTGGCGCCGTAATCCCCGCGTACGCGGGGGTAGTCCTCCCGTATCCGTTGGAGAAAGAATTCCCGTGAGCCCGACCAATCGCACCGTGGTCGTCACCGGTATCGGCGCAACCACACCGCTGGGTGGCGACGCAGCCTCGACCTGGGAAGCTCTGATCGCCGGCACGTCCGGTGTCAAGCCCCTGGAGCAGGAGTGGGCGGCCGAGCAGGCCGTCCGTATCGCGGCCCCGGTCGCCGTGGAGCCCACCGAGGTCATCCCGCGGCCGCAGGCCCGCAGGCTGGACCGTTCGGCGCAGTTCGCCCTGATCGCCGCTCAGGAAGCCTGGAAGGACGCCGGTTTCACCGGCAAGGCCGGTGAGGACGGAAGCGTCGACCCGGACCGGCTGGGCGCCGTCATCGCCTCCGGCATCGGCGGCGTGACCACGCTGCTCGACCAGTACGACGTGCTCAAGGAGAAGGGCGTCCGCCGCGTCTCCCCGCACACCGTCCCCATGCTGATGCCGAACGGCCCCTCGGCCAACGTGGGCCTGCTCGTGGGCGCCCGCGCGGGCGTGCACACGCCGGTCTCCGCGTGTGCCTCGGGTGCCGAGGCCATCGGCTACGCCATCGAGATGATCCGCACCGGCCGCGCCGACGTCGTCGTCGCCGGCGGCACGGAGGCGGCCATCCACCCGCTGCCGATCGCCGCGTTCGGCAACATGATGGCGATGTCCAAGAACAACGAGAACCCGCAGGGCGCGTCGCGTCCCTACGACGTCGACCGCGACGGTTTCGTCCTCGGCGAGGGCGCCGGCGTGCTCGTCCTGGAGTCCGCCGAGCACGCCGAGAAGCGCGGCGCGCGCGTCTACGCGGAGGCCGTCGGGCAGGGCATCTCCGCCGACGGCCACGACATCGTGCAGCCGGAGCCCGAGGGCCGCGGCATCTCGCACGCGCTGCAGAACCTGCTGGACAACACCGACCTGGTCCCGGCCGAGATCGTGCACGTCAACGCGCACGCCACCTCGACGCCCGCCGGTGACATCGCGGAGCTGAAGGCGCTGCGGAAGGTCTTCGGCGACGACGCCGACCACATGGCGGTCTCCGCCACCAAGTCGATGACCGGTCACCTGCTCGGAGGCGCGGGCGGCGTGGAGTCGGTCGCGACGGTGCTCGCGCTGTACAACCGGGTGGCGCCGCCGACGATCAACGTCGAGAACCTCGACCCCGAGGCGGAGGCCAACGCCGACGTGGTGCGGGGTGCGGCGCGCAAGCTGCCCGCCGAGGGCCGGATCGCCGCCCTGAACGACTCG
The DNA here is from genome assembly GCF_040647235.1 of Streptomyces sp. NPDC042638. Classification (NCBI taxonomy): domain Bacteria; kingdom Bacillati; phylum Actinomycetota; class Actinomycetes; order Kitasatosporales; family Streptomycetaceae; genus Streptomyces; species Streptomyces sp. NPDC042638. The sequence goes on along the minus strand of NZ_JBEZBT010000035.1, from coordinate 68,984 downwards.
TTCGGCTTCGGCGGCCACAACGTGGTGCTGGCCTTCAGGAGCGTCTGAGTCCCTGACGTCCGACGGCCCGGTCTCCGCGAGGGAGACCGGGCCGTCGCCGTCGGGGGCGGACCATCCGGGGAACGGAAGTCAGACCACCTGGTGCAGCCAGCGGACCGGGGCGCCCTCGCCCGCGTACCGGAAGGGCTCCAGCTCGTCGTCCCAGGGCTTGCCCAGGAGCTTGGAGATCTCCGCTTCGAGGTCCGTCTCGCCGCGCTGAGACCGCGTCAGCGCCGCGCGCAGGCGGTCCTCGGGGATCAGGATGTCGCCGTGGATGCCGGTGACGGCGTGGAAGATGCCGAGGTCGGGGGTGCAGCTGTAGCGCTCGCCCTCGGCGGTCGGGCAGGGCTCGGCGGTGACCTCGAAGCGCAGCAGGTGCCAGCCGCGCAGGGCGGAGGCGAGCTTGGAGGCGGTGCCGGCCTCGCCCTGCCAGGAGAACTCCGAGCGCCAGGTGCCGGGGGCCGCGGGCTGCCGGATCCAGTCGAGGCTGACGCGCGTGCCGAGCACCCCGGCGACGGCCCACTCGACATGCGGGCACAGCGCGCGCGGCGCGGAGTGCACGTACAGAACTCCACGTGTCGTCACCGGAACCTCCGGGCAGAGCGGGACATCTTGCGGACTGGCTGGGCGGCAGTGGCACGACGGCCGCGTTGATGGCGAGGCTACCCTGCGGCGGCGCAAGGAGTGTGACGTACCGTCGGTCCCGGTGCCAGGAAACCGCCGCCATTCACCCAGGGGGACGCTTGTACGGGGGTGCGCCGTTCCCTGGCGCGCCGTGCGGGAACCCTCGCACGTTGTCATGTCAGTGAGTGCCGGAGCGTCGAGCGAGGGGAACACCAGGGATGCGGAAGCGAGGCCACCGGGTACGAGCCGTGCTCGCCGTCGTGGCGGCCGTGGTGCTGGGGGCCGCCGGATGTGACATCGGGGGCGGGAGTCCGCCGCGGCCGGAGGGTACGAAGGCGCGCGCGGCCCGGCCTCCGGTGTGGGACCGCAGCCCGGACTCCATCGCCGCGGTGGGCGACTCCATCACGCGCGGCTTCGACGCGTGTACGGTGCTGTCGGACTGCCCGGAGGCGTCGTGGGCCACGGGCGGCGACGCCCGGGTGGACAGCCTGGCGGTACGGCTGCTGGGCGTGCCGGGGGCGGCTGAGCACAGCTGGAACTACGCGGAGACCGGGGCCCGCATGGCCGACCTGCCGGAGCAGATGGAGCAGGCCGCCTCCCGCGGCCCGGAGCTGGTGACGGTGATGGTGGGCGGGAACGACGCCTGCCGGTCCTCGGCGTCGGCGATGACCTCGGTGGCCGACTTCCGCGCGGACTTCGAGGACGCGATGGCCACCCTGCGCTCGACGCTGCCGAAGACGCAGGTGTACGTGTCGAGCGTGCCGAACCTGAAGCGGCTGTGGTCCGAGGGCCGGACGAACATGCTGGGCAAGCAGGTGTGGAAGCTGGGCATCTGCCCGTCGATGCTGCGCGACGCGGACGACATGTCCGGCGCGGCGGTGCTGCGCCGGGACAGCGTGCAGCGGCGGGTGGTGGAGTACAACAAGGTGCTGAGGGAGGTCTGCGCCAAGGACCGCCGCTGCCGCTTCGACGGCGACGCGGTGTACGACTACCGCTTCGGCACGGACGAGCTCAGCCGCTGGGACTGGTTCCACCCCAGCAAGGACGGCCAGGCCCGGCTGGCGGAGATCGCGTACCGGAGGATCACGGCGAAGAACCCGTGACCCGGCTCACTCACCCGCGGGACCGGGCGCCGGCCCGCGCTGCCGGGCGCCGGCCCGTGGGGCGGTGCGAGCCCCGGCCCAGGGGTCAGGTCCCGGACCGGGGCTGCTCGTGGGGGGACTTCGACCCCCGTGCGCGGGGGCCGTCCCGGATCAGACGTTAATCGGCGCGGTGAGCCGGCGGCCGGCGATCGAGCGTCCGACGGTGATCTCGTACGAACCCTTCACATACGTCCATACCCCCGCCGTCTCGTCCCAGACCTCGAAGGCCCGGAGCGTCCCGGCGGGGGGAGGCAGACCTGGACGACCTCCCGGCCGGGCCGTCCGCCGGTGTCGCGGACGCGGACGCGGACCGTGGTGCCCTCGACGTGCAGCGACTCGCAGGCCCAGTCGGTTGCTCGTTCCGCGGCTTCCCCCGGCTGCCGGGCGGTACCGCGCAGGCACCATGGCGCGGGCCCGTCCGTCACGCCATACTGCCGCCGTCCACCCGCCCCACGCACCCCACAGCGATGGAAGGACGCGAAGCCCCTTGACGTACCGACGTGTTCGCCTCGGTGTCCTCGGTCTGGCCCTGTCGGCCGCCCTGTCCGTCCCCCTGTCTCCCGCCCCCGCCTCCGCCGCGCCTTCCGCCGGCCCTTCCCCGACCACCGAGGAGCAGCGGCTCGACCGGGCCGTGCCGCGGGAGATCCTGCGGCGCTCCGGATTCGACGACGTCGCACCGGAGTTCGGCCGGGCGCTGGCACGGGCGCACTCCTACGCGCAGGCCCGCCGCGTCGTCGTACGGCAGGGGTCGGCGCTGTGGCGGCGGGCCGTGGAGCGGGCGCAGGGGCGGGGGCCGGCCGGGGGTGACCTGAGCCGCGACGACGACCGGCCGCTGTACTGGGCGCGGCTGGGCATGACCCGTGAAGTGCGCACCTGGCGGCCCGGGTTCGGGCTCTCGGACGCGCGGCGCGGCGCGCTGCTCGACCGGTTGGAGCAGACCTCGCGCGGGCAGAGCGACATCCGCTATCCGGGCGGGGGGCACCTGCGGCGCGTGCTGCTCACCGGCTTCGACCCCTTCACGCTCGACCGGGACATCCGCATCTCCAACCCGTCGGGGGCGACCGCGCTCGCGCTCGACGGCACGGTGATCCGGACGGCGGCGGGCCCGGCGCGCGTCGAGACCGCCGTGTTCCCCGTGCGCTGGCAGGACTTCGCCGAGGGCACGGTGGAGCGGACGCTGCGGCCGTACCTGCCCGGCGTCGACCTGTTCACGACCGTGAGCCAGGGACGCGTCGGCCGGTTCGACATCGAGCGCACCAACGGCGCCTGGCGGGGCGGCTTCCCGGACAACGACGACGTCTCACGGACGGAGACGGTCCCGGTCACCGATCCGGCCACGCAGCCCCAGTGGACGAGCACCACCCTGCCGTACGCCGCCGTCGTGGCCGCGCGGACGGGCCCCTTCCCCGTCTACGACCACACCGAGGTGACCGAGATCCCGGCGGGCGGCGGAGATCCCGTCGTACGGCCGGACGGCCCGACCGCCGGTTCGACGGCCCGTGCCGGGGGCGGCGGCGACTACCTCTCCAACGAGATCGCCTACCGGGCCACCTTGCTGCGGGACCGGCTCGGGCTGCACGGCACCCTGCCGGGCGGGCATGTGCACACGCCCGTCCTCGTCTTCGGCCCCGGCAACACCGACCCGGCGACCGGCACGGTCACCGACCCGGAGTTCGTGAGGAACCGGCTGGACATCATCGCGCAGGTGCGGTCGATCGTGACGGTCGCGCTCGGGGCGGGTGCCCGGGTCACCGGGTGACGTCCTCCGTGCCGGGACGGCCGCCGGGGGCGCCGGGGGCGGTGGCGCCGTCGGCGGCGCTCTCCTCGCCCAGCAGGTCGCGGGCGAGGAGCGTGGCGCCCGCGACCGCGCCCGGCATCAGGAACACCGCGACGAACGGGACCAGGAAGGCCAGGCCCAGGGGGGTGCCGAAGCCCCATACCAGGGTCTTGCGGGAGCGCAGCAGGGTGAGCCGGGCGCGCAGGTCGACGCCCCGGCGCTGCATCGCCACGGCGGCGAGTTCCTCGGTGAGGAAGAAGCCGGTGACGAGGAAGCCGATGACGGGTACGACGGTCTGCCCGACGAAGGGCAGGAACCCGAGGGCGAAGAGCAGCACACCCCACACTCCGGCGCGGACCAGCACGCGCAGGCTGTCCCGGGCCGAGACCCACAGTTCGCGCCAGAGCGGGAGGTCCGAGCGGGCGGCGGCGCCGTCGGGCGACACGTCGGCGTCGACCCTCTCCGACAGGTTCTCGTAGAAGGGCTGGCCGAGCAGCAGGGTGACGGCCGTGAACGTCAGCACGGCCAGCAGCAGACCGAGCGCGAAGAGGACGGCCGTCAGGAAGCCGCGGAACAGGCCCTGCCAGGGGCTCGCCCAGCCGTCCGCGAAGGGGGTCGCCCAGGTGACCGCGTCCTCACCCCACACGGCGAGCGCGACCAGCGCCGCCGCGTACAGCACCAGGGTGATCAGGCCGGGCAGCAGCCCGAACCCGAACCGGCGCCCGTGCCGGACCACCCACCGCTGGCCTTTCAGCAGATAGCCGAAACCCGCCCCGAGATCACGCATGGCGAGGACTCTACTGGCTCGCCGTGTCCGCCTCGAACGTTCAGTCGGCCAGCATGCGGCTCAGCAGGTCCCGCAGGGAGCGTCGCTCGTCCTCCGACAGGCCGGCGAGCGGTTCGCGGGCGAAGTGGAGCCCCTCGCGCAGGTCCCGGGCCACCCGGCAGCCCTCGTCGGTGGCGGCGGCCACCTTCACCCGGCGGTCGGCCGGGTCGGGGCGGCGCTCCACCAGGCCGCGGGACTCCAGGCGGTCCACGATCCCGGTGACGTTCGACGGCTCGCACTTCAGCTTCTGCGCCAGCTTGCGCATGGGCAGCGGCTCCAGCGAGAGCAGGCTGAGGAGCCGGGCCTGCGGTCCGGTCAGCGCATGCTCGCCCGCCGCCTCCTCGTAGTCCGCGTAGAAGCGGGCCACGACGTCACCGATCAGCTCGACGACCTCCATGGTGAGGGCGTCGGGACGGCGGGGCTTCGATGGGGTGGACATGCCCACCAGAATACCCGGTTACTTGACATCCTGAAATATTCAGGCGCATGGTTGTTTCAGGTACTGAAGTAAATCTGAAAGGCTCTGTCATGATCAACCGCGAGTGGCACCTGCTCAGCCGTCCCGTCGGCTGGCCGAAGCCCGAGGACTTCGCCCTGGTGGAGGCGCCGGTCCCGACCCCGGGCGAGGGCCAGGTGCTGGTGCGGAACAAGTACCTCTCCGTCGACCCGTACATGCGCGGCCGGATGAGCGCCGCGAAGTCCTACACCGCCCCCTTCGAGCTGGGCAAGGTCATGCAGGGCGGCGCGGTCGGCGAGGTGATCGAGTCGAACGCCGAGGGCATCGCGGTCGGCGACCACGTCCTGCACTTCCTCGGCTGGCGCGAGTACGCCGCGGTGGACGCGAAGAACGCCGTCAAGGTGGGCCCGACGGCCATCCCGGCCGTGACGGTCGACCCGGAGGCCGTGCCCCTGTCGGCGTACCTCGGCGTCCTCGGCATGACCGGCCTGACCGCCTACGCCGGCCTGCTGCGCACCGCCTCCTTCAAGGAGGGCGACGTGGTGTTCGTGTCGGGCGCGGCCGGCGCCGTCGGCAGCCAGGTGGGCCAGATCGCCAAGCTCAAGGGTGCCTCCCGGGTCATCGGCTCGGCCGGGTCCGACGAGAAGGTCAAGCTGCTGGTGGACGAGTACGGCTTCGACGCCGCGTTCAACTACAAGAACGGCCCCGTAGCCGAGCAGCTGCGCGAGGCGGCGCCCGACGGCATCGACGTCTACTTCGACAACGTCGGCGGGGACCACCTGGAGGCCGCCATCGGCTCCCTGAACCAGGGCGGCCGGATCGCGGTCTGCGGCATGATCTCGGTCTACAACAACACCGAGCCCGCCCCCGGCCCGAGGAACCTCGCCCGGCTGATCCAGACCCGCGGCCGGATCGAGGGCTTCCTGGTCGGCGACCACTACGACCTGCAGCCGCAGTTCGTCCAGGAGGTCGGCCCCTGGGTCGCCTCGGGCGCGCTGAAGTACCGGGAGACCGTGGTCGAGGGCATCGAGAACAACCTGGAGGCGTTCCTCGGTGTACTGCGCGGCGACAACATCGGCAAGATGGTCGTCAAGCTCTAGCCTTCACGGCGTTTTCGGCATGCGGTAACTTCTTTCCGAAATCTGCCGTCGATCGTGGGCGCGAGTCACGGCGGACCGAGGAGGAAGACAACCGCATGCCCATCACGCAGTCAGACGTCCTGTACACCGCCGTCGCCACCGCCGAGAACGGCCGCGACGGCCGGGTCGCCACCGACGACGGCAAGCTCGACGTCGTCGTGAACCCGCCCAAGGAGATGGGCGGCAACGGCGCCGGAACGAATCCGGAGCAGCTGTTCGCCGCCGGATACAGCGCCTGCTTCCAGGGCGCGCTCGGAGTCGTGGCCCGGCAGGAGGGCGCCGACATCTCCGGCTCGACCGTCACGGCCAAGGTCGGCATCGGCAAGAACGACGACGGCTTCGGGATCATCGTGGAGATCTCGGCGAACATCCCGAACGTCGACGAGGCCACCGCCCGGGAGCTGGTCGAGAAGGCTCACCAGGTGTGCCCCTACTCGAAGGCGACGCGCGGCGACATCACCGTGACGCTGGTCTGACCTTCGTCGTTGCTACATCGGCAGCCGCACCCTTGGACGTGGGGTGCGGCTGCCGCCGTCTGCACGCGGCCCGCTCCCGCTCACGGCGGTGGTGCCGCAGGGTGCGCGGGGGCGTGGATCAGGTGCACCACCACAGGAAGCGGTCGCAGTGCTTGCTGGGCGACGGCTCGGGGGTGGGCTCGGCGGACGTCGGGGCCGCGGTCGGGGTGGCCGGCTGCGTGGCGGTCGGAGCGTCGGGGGTGGTCGCGGTCGCACCGGACCCCGTCGGGGCCGACTGCTGCGCCGCGCCGGTGGACCGGGCGGAGGCGGAGGCGGAGGGGGACCCGGAGTCCTCGCCCGTCGGGGAGGCGGAGGCGGACCCGGAGGCCGAGGCGTCCGGGGAGGCGGACCCGCCCCGGCTCGGGGTGGTGCCGGAGGTGGCGCCGATCGGCTCGGCCGTGCGGTCCGGCGCGGTGGTGGTGGCGCCGCCGCTGTCCGCCGCCGTGTTCCCGGCCGGGGCCGGGGTGTCGCTGGAGAAGGGCGAGAAGGGTGCGTCCTTGCCCAGTTCGGCGAGGCTGAGCCCCCCGGCCGCGAGCACGAAGCCGGCCGCGATCAGCAGGGTGCGGCGGCGCCGGCGGCGGTGCACGGCGGCCTTGCGGTCCCGCCGGCTGCCGGCGGCGCGGGCCTCGGCACGGGCGGCGGCGCGCCGGCCGACGGGCGCGTCCTCCCCGCCGGGCTCGTGGTCGCCCTCGCCGCTCCCCCCGGGTCGGTGCGGCTCGCCCGGCCCGGCGGTCCCGCCCGCCGCGTCCGCTCCGTCCACTTCGCCCGCTTCATCCGGGACACCCGGCGTGCCCGTTGCCGCGCCGAGTCCGTCGTGACCGGCGTACGGATCGCCGTACGGGTCCCCGTACGGCTCGTCATGCCGCTCGTCGTACGACCGCTCGTACGGGTGACCTCCGTACGACACCGACGGTTGCGCGAGACCCTGCTCGTACCCGTGCGAGTGCCCGTGCGCGGCCGGCGCAGCCGCCGCCGGGACGGCGAGCCGGTCGGCCGGAGTGCCGCACCCGGGACAGGCCAGGGCGCCGTTGAGGTGCCGTCGGCACGGGGGGCAGTAGTCCATGACGCGGGAAGACTAGAGTCCACAAGGGTCCGGTTCCAGGCGCTGCTGTGAAGGTTTCGTGCGAGGTCGAAAGAGTTCTCGAGAGCCTTGCCGGAACCGTTACCTGTTCGACCCATTGACACCCCTGCCGCACCGTCCTTACTGTCACGCCAGCATTTCGAACGTGTGACGAAATTTCGAACAGCTGAGGGGCAACTGCCGTGCGCATCACCGGAATCAGCACACACGTGGTCGGCACGCCATGGCGCAATCTGACGTACGTCCAGGTGCACACCGACGAAGGGATCACGGGCGTCGGCGAGACCCGGATGCTCGGCCACACCGACGCGCTGATCGGTTATCTGCGGGAGGCCGAGGCCAACCACATCCTCGGAGCGGACCCGTTCGCCGTCGAGGACCTCGTGCGCCGTATGAAGTACGGCGACTACGGCCGCGCGGGCGAGATCGTCATGTCGGGCATCGCGGTGGTCGAGATGGCGTGCTGGGACATCAAGGGCAAGGCGCTGGGCGTACCGGTGTGGCAGCTGCTCGGCGGGAAGGTGACCGACAGGGTCAAGGCGTACGCCAACGGCTGGTACACGACCGAGCGCACCCCGGAGGCGTACCACAAGGCCGCGCAGGGGGTCGTGGAGCGCGGATACCGGGCGCTGAAGATCGACCCGTTCGGCACCGGGCACTTCGAACTGGACCACCGGCAGACCCTGTACGCCGTCTCGCTCATCGAGGCGGTGCGCGACGCCATCGGCCCGGAGGCCGAGCTGATGCTGGAGATGCACGGCCGCTTCTCCCCCGCCACGGCGGTCCGGCTGGCCAGGGAGATGGCGCCCTTCGCGCCCGCGTGGCTGGAGGAGCCGGTGCCGCCGGAGAACCTGAAGGCGCTGGAGAAGGTCGCGGCCAAGGTGGACATGCCGGTCGCCACCGGTGAGCGCGTCCACGACCGGATCGAGTTCCGCGAGCTGTTCGAGAGCCAGGCCGTGGACATCATCCAGCCCGACGTCGGCCACCTCGGCGGCATCTGGGAGACGCGGAAGCTGGCCGCCACCGCCGAGACGCACTACATGCTCGTCGCCCCGCACAACGTGGGCGGCCCGGTCCTCACCGCCGCCTCCCTCCAGGTCGGCTTCACCACCCCGAACTTCAAGATCCTCGAACACTTCAACGACTTCGCGGACGCGGAGATCAAGAAGGTGGTCAAGGGGGCGCCGGAGGTTGTGGACGGCTACTTCCAGCTCTCCGACGCGCCCGGTCTCGGCGTGGAGTTGGACGTCGACGCGGCGGCCGAGTTCCCGCAGCAGCAGGCGCGGTTCGACCTGTGGGCCGAGGGCTGGGAGCAGCGCAGGCCGAAGGGCGCCCGGTGAGTTCCCAGGTCGTGGTCGAGGCGCCGGGCGCCCACCGGGTGGAGGACCACACGCCCCGGGAGCCCGGTCCGGGCGAGGCGCTGGTCGCCGTGCACGCCGTCGGCATCTGCGGCAGCGACCGCGAGGTGTACCAGGGCAACCGGCCCGAGGGGTACGTCCGTTACCCGCTCACGCCCGGCCACGAGTGGTCCGGGACCGTGTGGGCGATGGGGGCGGGGGTGCCGGAGGGCCTCGTCGGCCGCAAGGTCGTCGGTGAGGGGTTCCGCAACTGCCAGGTGTGCGACCGATGTCACGCGGGCGAGACCACGCTGTGCGCGGCGGGGTACGAGGAGACCGGCTTCACCCGGCCCGGTGCGATGGCCGCCACGCTCACGCTTCCGGCCCGGCTGCTGCACGTACTGCCCGACGGTGCCGACCTCACCGCCGCCGCCCTGCTGGAGCCGGCCGCCTGTGTCGCCGCCGCCGCGCTGAAGGCGAACGCCCGGCCGGGCGAGCGGGTCGCGGTGGTCGGCACCGGCACGCTGGGCATGTTCGCGGTGCAGTTCCTGGCGGCGGTCTCGCCGGCGGAGCTGCTCGTCGTGGGGACCCGGGACGACCGGGAGGCCCTCGCGAGGAGGTTCGGGGCGACCGGCTTCCGGCTCAGGGACCAGGACCTGCCCGGCGACTTCGACGTCGTGATCGAGACGGCCGGGTCGGCGGACGCCGCGGGTACCGCCGCCGCCCTGCTCCGGCGCGGCGGACGGCTGGTCCTCACCGGGATCCCGGCGCCGGGCGCGGACGGCCTCGACCCGACCGGTCTCGTCGTACGGCAGCTGGAGGTGCACACCGTCTTCGGGGCGCCGCCGGCCGCCTGGGCGCATGCCGTGCGGGTGTTCGGCGCCGGGCTGCTGGACCCGCTGCCGCTGGTCACGCACGAACTGCCGCTGACCGGGTTCGCCGAGGCCATCGAGCTGGTGGGGGCGGGCGATCCGAAGGTGGGCAAGGTGCTGCTCCGCCCCTAGGGCCCGTCTTCCCCAGTCGTACGCCGGCCGGGGCGTGACCTGACGGCGCCCCGGCCGGCGTGCACCCGGGGCTTCCGCATGCCCGGAGCCGCTTCTCCATGACCAGAGCCGCGAACCGTGTCCGAAATACCGAACACTAAGGACAGCTTGTGACCGACGCTTCCGCCCCGGCAGCCCGCAGGCCCGGCGAGCAGGTGCTTGCCGCACTCGGCCTGGGCGCGCCCGCCCCCGACCCCGCCGACGCCTCCGTCCACAGCTTCCCGGGCGGCGGTCGCTGGCGCACCGAGATCCCCTCCTGCGAGGGTCCGGAGGCGCTGGCGGTCGTCCTGAAGGAGGCCTCGCGCCTCGATGTGCCGATCCACCGGATCAGCCAGGGCAGCGGCGTGTGGATGCTCACCGACGCCGAGATCACCGAGATGGCCGAGGCCACCGCAGAACGCGGCATCGAGCTCTGCCTGTTCACCGGCCCGCGCGGCACCTGGGACATCGGCGGCTCGGTGCGGTCCGACTCACGGGGGGCCGGTCTTCGCGCCCGGGGCCACGACGCGGTCGCCGGCTGCGTGGAGGACGCCGTCCGGGCCACCGAACTGGGCGTCAGATGCCTGCTGGTGGCCGACGAGGGCGTGCTGTGGACGCTGCACCGGGCCCGCGCGAGGGGGATCATCCCGGCGGACACCACCCTCAAGGTGTCGGCGCTGATCGGCCCCGTCAACCCGGCCTCGTACGCCGTCTACGAGCGGCTCGGCGCCGACTCCGTCAACGTGCCCAGCGATCTGACGCTGGATCACCTCACCGAGATCCGCCGGGTGTCCGCCGCCCCCATGGACATGTACATCGAGGCACCGGACGACCTCGGCGGCTACGTCCGGATGTACGAGGTCGCCGAGCTGATCCGGCGCGGCGCCCCGCTCTACCTGAAGTTCGGCCTGTCCAGGGCTCCCGGCATCTACCCGTGGGGCGCCCATCTGCGGGACCTGACCCTGGACACCGCCCGGGAGCGGGTCCGGCGCGGCCGGCTCGCCCTGGACCTGCTCGCCCGGCACGGCGCGGACGGCGACATGGCGCCGCCCGGCTCCCGGCTGCCGGGCCCGCTCCACCGCTTCCCCGTCGAAGCACCCGTGTCCCTCCCCGACGAGAACAAGGACTGATCCTCATGCGCAACCGCAGAGCCGCACTCGCCGCGACGGCCGCAGCCGCCTCGCTCGCCCTCACCCTGACCGCCTGCGGCCAGAGCGGCACCGGCGGCAGCAAGGAGAAGGCGGGCGACGCCAAGGGCGGCACCATCGGCATCGCGATGCCGACCAAGTCCTCGGAGCGCTGGATCGCCGACGGCAAGAACGTCGTCAAGGAGCTGGAGGCCAAGGGCTACAAGACCAAGCTCGTCTACGGCGAGGACGACCCGGAGACCCAGGTCTCGCAGATCGAGAACCTGATCACGCAGGGCGTCAAGGGCCTGATCATCGCGGCCATCGACAACAAGTCCCTGAACAGCGTGCTCCAGGAGGCTGCGGACGCCCACATCCCGGTCATCTCCTACGACCGCCTGATCCTCGGCACCAAGAACGTCGACTACTACGCGTCGTTCGACAACGAGAAGGTCGGCCGGCTCCAGGGCACGTACATCGTGCACAGGCTGGGCCTGGACAGCGGCAAGAAGGGCCCCTTCGACATCGAGCTGTTCGCGGGCTCGAACGACGACAACAACACCCGGTACTTCTTCAACGGGGCGATGAGTGTCCTGAAGCCGTACATGGACAGGAAGCAGCTGGTGGTCCGCTCCGGCCAGACCTCCCTGAACCAGGTCACCACCCTGCGCTGGGACGGCGCGACCGCTCAGCGGCGCATGGACGACATCCTCACCGCGTCCTACAAGTCGCAGAAGGTCGACGCGGTCCTCTCCCCGTACGACGGCATCTCCATCGGCATCCTGTCCGCGCTCAAGTCGGACGGCTACGGCTCGGGCAGCAAGCCGCTGCCGGTCATCACCGGTCAGGACGCCGAGCTGGCCTCGGTGAAGTCGATCATCGCCGGGCAGCAGACGCAGACGGTCTACAAGGACATCCGCAAGCTCGCCCAGGTCGCCGCGACGATGGTCGACGACGTACTCAACGGCAAGAAGCCCGAGGTCAACGACACCAAGTCGTACGACAACGGGACCAAGGTCGTGCCCGCGTACCTGCTCCAGCCGGTGAGCGTCGACAAGACCAACTACGAGGACGCGCTGGTCAAGACCGGTTACTACACCGACGCCCAGCTCAAGTAGCCCCGCCGACCGAACCCCCTGTCCGGCCCACTGATTGGAAGGCACGACCATGGCGGGACCCGTCCTGGAGATGCGCTCGATCGTCAAGACCTTTCCCGGTGTCAAGGCGCTGTCGGACGTCACCCTGACCGTCCGGCAGGGCGAGGTCCACGCCGTCTGCGGGGAGAACGGCGCCGGCAAGTCCACCTTGATGAAGGTGCTCTCCGGCGTCCACCCGTACGGCGGTTACGAGGGGGACATCCTCTTCGAGGGAGAGGTGTGCCAGTTCAAGGACATCCGGGCGAGCGAGCGGCACGGCATCGTCATCATCCACCAGGAGTTGGCGCTGGTGCCGTATCTCTCCCTCGCGGAGAACGTCTTCCTCGGCAACGAGCACGCCCGGCGCGGGCTCATCGACTGGAACGACACCCTCAGGCACGCCACCGAACTGCTGCGCCGGGTCGGTCTGGACGAGCACCCGGAGACCCGGGTCGCCGACATCGGCGTGGGAAAACAACAGCTCGTGGAGATCGCCAAGGCGCTGTCGAAGCAGGTGAAGCTGCTCATCCTGGACGAGCCGACCGCCGCCCTGAACGACGAGGACAGCGGCAAACTGCTCGCCCTGATCCTGGACTTGAAGAACCAGGGCATCACCTCGATCATCATCTCGCACAAGCTGAACGAGATCCGCAAGGTCGCCGACTCGGTGACGATCATCCGGGACGGCCGGTCCATCGAGACCCTCGACGTCAGGGCGCCGGAGACGACCGAGGAGCGGATCATCGCGGGCATGGTCGGCCGCGACCTCGACCACCGATTCCCGCAGCGCACCCCGCACCGGCCGAAGGAGGGCGCGGCCCCGGCGCTGGAGATCCGCGGCTGGACCGTGCACCACCCGATCGACCGGCAGCGCAAGGTCGTGGACGACGTGTCGCTCCAGGTGCGCCGCGGGGAGATCGTCGGCATCGCGGGCCTGATGGGCGCCGGCCGCACCGAACTCGCGATGAGCGTCTTCGGCCGCGCCTACGGCCGGTACGCGGGCGGCACGGTCCTCAAGGACGGCAGGGAGATCCGGACGAAGACCGTCGCCGAGGCGGTCGGGCACGGCATCGCCTACGTCACCGAGGACCGCAAGCACTACGGCCTCAACCTCATCGACACCGTCAACCGCAACATCTCGCTGACCGCGCTGGGCAAGGTGGCCAGGCGGGGCATCGTGGACGAGCAGGGGGAGCGGCAGGTCGCCGAGGGCTTCCGGAAGTCCATGAACATCAAGGCGCCGACCGTGTTCGAGCCGGTGGGCAAGCTGTCGGGCGGCAACCAGCAGAAGGTCGTCCTCAGCAAGTGGATCTTCGCGGATCCGGACGTGCTGATCCTGGACGAGCCCACACGGGGCATCGACGTGGGTGCCAAGTACGAGATCTACACGGTCATCGACCAGCTGGCCGCCCAGGGCAAGGCGGTCGTCTTCATCTCCTCCGAGCTGCCCGAACTGCTCGGCATGTGCGACCGCATCTACACCATGGCCGCGGGACGGCTCACCGGAGAGGTGCCGCGGGCCGAGGCCACGCAGGAAGTGCTGATGCGTCACATGACGAAGGACAAGGCGAACAAGACGGACGAAGAGGTAACGCGATGAGCACGGATGTGACCGCCAAGAGCCCGGCCCCCGCGCCGCCGGGCAGAAGCGGACCGGCCGCCGGCTCCGGTCTGCTCCGGCTGATGCTGGACGGCCTGCGCCGCAACATGCGCCAGTACGGCATGCTGATCGCGCTCGGCCTGATCGTGGCCCTCTTCGCCGTCTGGACCGACGGGGACCTGCTGCTGCCGCACAACGTCTCCAACCTGGTGCTGCAGAACGCCTACGTCCTGATCCTCGCGATCGGCATGATGCTGGTGATCATCGCCGGGCACATCGACCTGTCGGTCGGCTCGCTGACCGCGTTCGTGGGCGCGTTCGCGGCCGTGCTGACGGTGCAGCACAGCGTGCCCTGGCCGCTGGCCGTGGTGCTGTGCCTGGTGGTGGGCGCGGCGGCGGGTGCGGCACAAGGGTTCTTCATCGCGTATCTCGGCATACCGTCGTTCATCGTCACCCTCGCCGGGATGCTGATCTTCCGCGGATTCACGGAGATCCTGCTCAAGGGCCAGACCCTCGGCCCCTTCCCCGACGGCCTGCAGAAGATGTTCACCGGCTTCCTGCCCGAGGCCGGCCCGGACACCAACTACCACAACCTCACGCTGCTCCTCGGCCTCGTCCTGATCGCCGCCGTGGTGTGGCAGGAGGTGCGGGACCGGCGCCGGCAGCAGGAGTTCGCCCTGGACGTCCTGCCCACCCGGCTCTTCCTGCTCAAGCTGGTCGCCCTGGTCGCCGCGGTCCTCACCCTCACGCTGCTGCTCGCCAGCTACAAGGGCGCCCCGCTCGTGCTGATCATCCTCGGCGTCCTGGTGGCCGGCTACGGCTACGTGATGCGCAACGCCGTCTTCGGCCGCCACATCTACGCGATCGGCGGCAACCTGCCGGCGGCCAAGCTGTCCGGCGTCAAGGACAAGAAGGTCACCTTCTACGTCTTCCTGAACATGGGCGCGCTCGCGGCCCTGGCGGGTCTGGCGATCGCCGCCCGCCTCAACGCGGCCTCGCCGAAGGCCGGCCTGAACTACGAACTGGAGGCGATCGCCTCGTCGTTCATCGGTGGCGCGTCCATGAGCGGCGGTGTCGGCACCGTCCTCGGCGCGATCATCGGGGGTCTCGTCCTCGGCGTGCTCAACAACGGCATGAACCTCCTCAGCGTGGGCACCGACTGGCAGCAGGTCATCAAGGGCTTCGCCCTGCTGGTGGCGGTCGGGTTCGACGTGTGGAACAAGCGCAAGTCCGGTTCGTAAGCGCCCAGACAAGGGAGCCGCACCCATGGAACTGAACAGACGCACGGTCATCGCGGGAGCAGCCTCGGCGGGTCTCGCCGCCACCGCCTACGGCGCGGGCAGCGCCTCGGCCGCCACCGGTTCGCCGGGCGGGAGGCCGGTGAGGGAACACTTCGGCACGCTCGCCGACGGGACCCGCGTGTACCGCTGGTCGCTGGAGAACGGCGGCACCAGGCTGAAGGTGCTCTCCTACGGCGGTGTCGTCCAGTCGCTGGAGATACCGGACCGGCACGGCCGGTACGCGAACGTCGTCGCGGGCTTCGACGACATCGCCGACTACGTGGCGAAGAGCCCGTACTTCGGCGCCCTGATCGGCCGGTACGGCAACCGCATCGGCAAGGGCCGCTTCACGCTGGACGGAAAGGCGTACCAGCTCTCGGTCAACGACGGCGTCAACAGCCTGCACGGCGGGGCCAAGGGCTTCGACAAGCACGTGTGGGACGTCGAGCCGTTCACCCGGGGCTCCGACGTCGGCCTCCATCTGCACTACACGAGCGTCGACGGCGAGATGGGCTACCCGGGCACGCTCAGGACGAAGGTGACGTACACCCTCGGCCGGCACGGCGAGTGGCGCGTCGACTACGAGGCCACCACCGACAAGGCGACCGTCGTCAACCTCACCAGCCACGTCTACTGGAACCTGGCCGGCGAGGGCAGCGGCACGATCGAGGACCACGAGCTGAGCATCGCCGCCGCCCGCTACACGCCCACGGACCCGGGTCTGATCCCCACCGGCGAACTGGCCCGGGTCGCGGGCACCCCGTTCGACTTCCGGCACGCCAAGCCGATCGGCCGGGACATCCGGGCCGGCCACGAGCAGCAGGTGCAGGCCAAGGGCTACGACCACAACTGGGCGCTGGACAAGGGCGTCACGGCGAAGCCCGAGCACATCGCCACGCTCCGCGACCCCCGCTCCGGCCGCACCCTGAGGATCGCCACCGACCAGCCGGGCCTGCAGTTCTACTCCGGCAACTTCCTCGACGGCACCCTCACCGGCACCGGCGGCCGCACCTACCGCCAGGGCGACGCCCTGTGCCTGGAGACCCAGCACTTCCCGGACTCGCCGAACCACGCGAACTTCCCGTCGACCGTCCTGCGGCCCGGCCGGACGTACCGGACGACGACGATCCACACGTTCGGAGCGTGAACCGGCTCACACAGCGGTGGAGTTGAACGCCACTGCTGTCCCCTCCGTATCCAAGGGCGGCCCGTGCTCCCCCGCACGGGCCACCCGAACGGAGGTCCCTTTGTCCGGCAACGTCACCTCGTTGTTCCGCGGCACCGCCGCTCACAGCCCGTCGATGGCGGCGCTGACGCGGGAGGGCGGCGACGGGACCGGCCCGGTGGACTTCTGCATCCCCTGCAATCCGTACTTCCCCACGCCCGCCATGTTCGAGGAGATGGCGGCCCGGCTGCGCGAGATCGTCACGTACTACCCGAGCGGCGCCGACACCATCACGGGTGAGCTGTGCGAGCTGCTCCAGCTGCCGCCGAGCTGCGTGGCCATGGGCAACGGCTCGACCGAGCTGATCACCTGGATCGACCATCTGCTGGTGCGCGAGTCGCTGGCCGTCCCCGTGCCGACGTTCGGCCGCTGGACCGACCAGCCGATGGAGACGGGCAAGCGGGTCGACATGTTCCCGCTCCAGGAGGCGAGCGACTTCGCCCTGGACCTCGGCCGGTACGCCGAGTTCATCCGGGCCAGGGGCACCCGGGTGGCGGTGCTCTGCAACCCCAACAACCCCGACGGCGGCTATCTGCGCAAGCAGCAGATCGTGCAGTTCATGGACACCATGGCGGACCTGGACCTGGTGGTGGTCGACGAGTCGTTCCTGGAGTTCGCCGACGCGGAGACCGAGCCGAGCGTCGTCCAGGAGGCCATGCTCCGCCCCAACGTGATCGTGCTGCGCAGCCTCGGCAAGAACTTCGGTCTGCACGGCATACGCTTCGGCTACCTGGTCGCCAACCCGGCGCTCGCGGGCAAGGTCCGCTCGGCACTGCCCAAGTGGAACCTGAACTCCTTCGCCGAGCACGTGGTGTTCATGCTGAAGGAGCACGGCGCCGAGTACGCGCAGAGCCTGACGCAGGTCCGCCGCGACCGCCTGGAGATGGCCAGCCACCTCTCCGCGCTGCCCGGCCTCACCGTCTACCCCTCCCAGGGCAACTTCCTCTTCGTGCGCCTGCCGCTGGGCGCCGAGGGCACGGTGGTCCGGGACCGGATGCTCACCGAGCACCGGATCCTGGTCCGCGAGTGCGGCAACAAGATCGGATCCTCCAGCCGCTTCCTGCGGCTCGTGGTGCGCCCCCAGGTCGACGTGCGTCGCCTGGTGTCCGGCCTGGAACAGGTGCTCTACGGGTCCAGGAGGGGAGCCGCCGTACCCGAGCCGGGCGCCGGGACCAGCTACAGCTCGGGTACGGCGGCCGTCGACCGGCTGGTCAGCGAGACCAACGGTGCCGGTATGCGGCTCACCGCGGCCGGCCCCGTTCCGGCCGCCGGCACCGGCATGCCGCTCCCCGCCGCCGTCGCGCCGGCCGGCGGCGGGATGCCGATGCCGGCGGCAGCCCAGCCGATGCCCGCGCCCGCGCCCGCCCCCCAGCCGGCGTTCACCCCCGCCCCGCAGCCGGCGCCCGCGCCGATACCGGCTCCGGTGCCGGCTCCGTTCCCGACGGCGGTGCCCGCGCCGACGCCCGCGCCCATGCCCGCGCCGGCCGCCGCCGCACCGGCCGCGTCCGTGCTGCCGCCCGTTCCGGCGGCCCCGCCCGCGTCCCTCGCCCCGGCCGCCGTCGCCCCCACCCCGCCCGGTGTCCCGGCGCGCGGCGGCCTCACCGCGGCCCAGGTGCGCGGCATGACGGCCCCGGCTCCCCCCGCCGGCCTGACCCCGGCCCCGGCCACCGGCTGGCCCAACGCCCAGAGCTGGCCGAACGCGGCCGGCACGGCGCAGGCGGGCTAGCCGGACCTCAGGACGGGCCGTCGCCCGGCGGACGGCTGCCGGGCGGCACGGCTCAGTGACTTCCAGGACGGTACGTCCACCTCCGCCCGCACCGTCTTGCCCGGCGGATCCCGGCGCACCACCTCCCAGCGGTCCGCCAGCGCGTCGACCAGCAGCAACCCGCGTCCCGCCTCGGCGAGCGGATCGGGCCCGGAGAGTTGTCCGGGGCCGGGCGGCTGCCGTTCGGCCAGGGTGTCGCTCACCTCGATACGGACGCTGCCGACCAGCAGGGCGAGGGTCAGCTCGAAGTCCCGCCCGGGTACGCGGCCGTGCGTCACGGCGTTGGCCGCCAGTTCCGCGACGATCCCCCCGACGGCCTCGGCCACGGCACTGTCGAGCGGTACGCCCCAGACGTCCAGCTGGGCGAGCGCGAGCCGCCGGGCGAGGCGGGCCCCGCGCGGGGTCGAGCTGAGGCGCTGGGTGAACGGGGGCGGGGTGTGGGGAGGTGCGTGCATGCCCCTCAATGTGGGGCGCGTGCGGCGGCGTTCACCAGGGTGGCACCGCGTACGCTGCGCGAGCGTACGCGGTCACGGACTGGACAGTACGCGTGACTGTCCGTGACCATCCTGTGCATGGCTACGGGAAGCGGCGGTGAGCCGGAGTCGTCGGACAGTATGCGGACGTTCGGAGCGGTCGTACAGGCGCTCCGCGAGTATCACCGGCTGAGCAGAGAGGAGTTCGGGCGGCTCGTCGGCTACTCGAAACACACGGTGGCGTCGGTGGAACTGGGCCGCCGCATGCCGGACGCGGACTTCGTGGAGGCGGCGGAGGGGGTACTGGGCAACACGGGGGCGCTGCGGAGGGCGGCGGGGTTCCTGGAGCGGCAGCCGGGGTTGGCTTCCTGGTTCCAGCGGTGGGCGGGGCTGGAGAAGGAGTCGATCACGCTCTGCACGTACGAGTCCAGGATGGTGCCGGGTCTCCTGCAGACGGAGCGGTACGCCCGAGTGCTACCAACTTCCGCCTCTGGACGACAAGCAGATCCAGAGGAACTGGGCCGCGAGGGTCCAGCGCCAAGAACTGTTGCGGAATCGGCCCAACACCGCGTTCAGCTTCATCATGGAGGAGCATCTGTTCCAGCGGCGCACCGGCGGAGCCGACACCGCGAGGGAACTCATCGACCACGTAGTCGAGGTCGGTCAGCTTCGGAACGTCGAGATCCAGATCATGCCGACGGTACGGGAGTCGCACGCGGGTCTCGCCGGGCCAATGCAGTTACTCGAAACGCCGACGCACAGGTGGTTCGCGTACTGCGAGGGTCAACGAGGAGGACTGCTCGTATCCGACCCAAAAGAGATCAGCATCCTTCACCAGCGGTATGCCAGGATGCGTTCGCAGGCTCTCACAATCGCGGACTCTCTGAGCCTGTTGCAGCGGATGCGAGGAGACCTATGAGTGCCCCGGAACTGAGCTGGTTCAAGAGCAGCTACAGCAGCAGCGGCGACGGCGACTGCATCGAGGTCGCCCAGACCCCCGCCACCATCCACGTCCGCGACTCCAAGGCCAAGCAGGGGCCCCAGCTGGCCCTCTCCCCCGCCACCTGGTCGGCCTTCGTCGCGTACGCCCGTGTGTGAGTGACGGAGATGGGCGGGTCCGGACCCGCCCATCTCACCTTTCCGCACCGCTACTTGGGACAGTGCTCCCACGCGAAGTGATACGTCGTGCTGATGTCACCGTCCGTGGAGTCCATGGTCATGAAGCTGACCTTGGACGGCGACGAACCCGCGTTCACGCGCAGTTCGGTGTTGATGTTGAAGTTGCGCAGCACCCCGCAGGGGGCCCACACCATCTGGGCCCAGTCCGTGGTGTCCGTGGCCTGCCAGTCGTCGTTGTAGGGGCCCCGGTACGGGTGGGTGACGGGCACCGTCGCCGAGGAGCCCTGGAAGTAGTACGACGCCTTCTGTGTGGCCGTGGCGCCGGACTGCAGGGAGAGGAAGCCCCGGTAGTCGGCGCTGGCGATGGCGTAGGTGAAGCCCTGCGGGACGTGGACCACCAGATTGAGCTGGCAGTTCTTGCGGAAGGCCGTGGGGTCGGAGTTGCCGCCGGCCTGGGCCAGGTAGTTGCTGTAGGTGACGGTGAACGCGGTGTTGTCCGGTGAGACGGCGACCGCCGCCGTGCCTGCCGGGCAGCCGGAGCCGTTCACCGTGGCGACGTCGATGACGATCTTGTCCGGGGGCGGGTCGTCGAACACGGAGGAGGGACTCTGGGCGGGTAGCGCGGTGGTGAGCAGAGCGGCCACTGCACCGCTCAGGAGGAGTCCGCCGGCCATGGTTTCTCCCGGTTGTCGGGTGGGGGGTGAGCCTCCCGCCGCAGGCGTTCACACGTGAAGGAACCGTGAGCCACCTGTGAACCGGCGATGGAGGCGTGGGCATCGTAGGAAGCCCCGCCCGGGCCCGGGAGGGTGAACTCCGGCCATTCACTTCCGGGTTTTCACGGGCTCTAGGGGTTCTCCCAGGCCGCCGGTTCCGCCGCGAGCGCCCGGACCGGCTCGGGCAGCGCGTCCGCCGCGAGGTCGGCGACGGTGACGCCCTCCAGGACGCGGCGGACGTTCGCACGCAGCGCGATCCACAGCGGCAGCAGGGGCCGGGCCGTACCCGTGTAGGCGAGGCCCGTCGGGCGTTCGCCGCGCACCGACACGATCGGGCCGTCGACCGCCCGGATGACATCCGCCACAGTGATCGAGGCCGCGTCCCGCGCCAGCCGGTAGCCGCCACCCCCGCCGCGCCGGCTGTCCACCACCCCGGCCCGTCGCAGGTCGCCGAGGATGCCCTCCAGGAACTTGTGAGGAATGTCCTGCACGGCGGCGATTTCCTCAGCCTTCACCGGCCCATTACCCTGCCGTACGGCCAGCTCCAGTACCGCCCGTACCGCGTAATCCGCCCGCGCCGAGATCCTCATGAATCCATTGTGGGGCGTGCCGCCATGGAGAATGGCCGGACCCGCGCCCCGTAAGCTCGCCCGGAGGATCCACCTTGGCGCTCAGCAGACGCACCTTCAGTGCCCTGGCCGGCTCCGCCGCGCTCGGCCTCGCCCTGGGCGGCAGCGGCGGCCCCGGGGCGTTCTCGGCCTACGCCGGCGGCGGCGCGCGGACCGGTCCGGCGCCGGGTCCGCCGAGCGCCGACGGCGAGCGGCACTCGATCGGGTACGACCGTCACTCGCTGCTCGTCGACGGGCGGCGGCTGGTGGTGTGGTCCGGCGAGATGCACCCCTTCCGGCTGCCCAGCCCGTCGCTGTGGCGGGACGTGCTGCAGAAGATGCGGGCGCACGGCTACAACGCCGTCAGCATCTATGTGGCCTGGAACTACCACTCGCCCGCTCCCGGCGTGTACGACTTCTCCGGCGTGCGGGACCTCGGCCAGTTCCTGCGCATGGCCGCCGAGACCGGGCTGTACGTCATCCTGCGGCCCGGCCCGTACATCAACGCCGAGGTCGACGGCGGCGGTTTCCCCGGCTGGCTGACCGCGACCCGGGGCACGGCCCGGACCGACGACCCGACGTATCTGGCGCACGCCGACGAGTGGCTGACCCAGGTGAACCGGATCGTCCGCCGGCACCTGTACACGCAGGGCACCGGCACGGTCCTGCTGTACCAGATCGAGAACGAGTACGACGCCCACGCGCGCGAGGCCACCGGCCGGAACTACATGTCCCACCTGTACCGGAAGGTGCGGGCCGACGGGATCGACGTCCCGCTGTTCCACAACGACAAGGGGCGCAACGGCTACTGGATCCCCGGCACCTTCGACACCGGCGGTGAGAAGGGCGGCTGGCTGTACGGGTTCGACGGGTACCCCTCGCCGTCCCAGACTCCGCCGGACTGGGGGCACTACGGCCCCGGCGGCCTGAGGGGCGGGGCCACCGCCTCGCCCGCCACGCCCGGGTTCGTGCCCGAGTTCGGGGGCGGCTGGTTCGACCCCTGGGGCGGGGCCGAGTTCGACGGCAAGGGGTACGCGGAGTCGCGGCGCACCCGGGACGCGGCCTACGAACGCCGCTTCTACCTGACCAACCTGGCGAACGGCCTCACCCTGCACAACGTGTACATGACGTTCGGCGGGACCTCGTGGGGCTGGCTGCCCGCGCCGGTCGTCTACACGTCGTACGACTACGGCGCCGCGATCGACGAGGGGCGCAACGTCACCGACAAGATCGCCCCGATGCACCAGCTCGGGCACCTGCTCCAGCGTGTGCCCGACTTCGCCAGGCTGGACCGGGCGGCGGACGTCACGGCGGCGGGCCTGAAGGTCTACCACCTCACCAACCAGGACACCGGCGCGCACGTGTACGTCGTCCGCAACGACGGCACGGAGGCGGTCACCACCGACCTGCCGACCGACGCCGGCGTCCTGCCGATCACCGTGCCGGGCAAGGACGCCAGGCTGCTGGCCACCGGCCTGTCGCTGGGCAGGCGCGCCCTGAAGTACTCCACCGCCCAGCCCATGCTGTGCCTGACGGCGGGCCGGCAGGACATCGCCGTGTTCACGGGCCGGCGCGGCGACATGGCCGAACTGGTGCTGGACTCCCCGTCCGAGCCGTTCGTGGAGCGGCTGGACCCGGAGGCCGGCTGGGCCTACGACCGGGGCGAACTGCATGTGAACGCTCCCCTCGGACAGGGCGGCCTGACCCGGGTGCTGGTGCAGAAGGGCGACAGCGACACCCCGCTGCTGCTGCTGTTCGCCGACGACGCCACCGCCGTCCGCCTGTTCCCCTACGACACCCCGTCCGGGACCCTCCTGGCCTACGGCCCGGCGCTGCTGCGGCACGCGGAGCTGCGCGGCTCGGAGGTCCACCTGACCGGTGACATCACCGAGCGGGCGACCCTGGAGGTGTGGGCTCCGCGCGGGATCGACACCCTGGTGTGGAACGGGCAGCGGCTGTCCACCCGGATCACCCGCTCCGGCAGCCTGATGACCACCGACATGGTGCCGGACGTGCCCGAGGTACGGCTGCCCGAACTGGGCGGCTGGCGGATGCGGACGGAGAACCCGGAGGCGGGCCCGAACTTCGACGACTCGTCGTGGAAGAGGGCCGACAGGACCTCGTCGTTCAGCACCACGGCGGTCCCCGACGGCCGGCCGGTGCTGTTCGCCGACGACTACGGCTTCCACTACGGCGACGTCTGGTACCGGGGCACCCTCACCGGCACGGACGGCGTCGAAGAGGTCTCGCTCGCCTACAGCACCGGCACCCAGGGCCTGCTGATGGCCTGGCTGGACGGCGAGCCGCTGGGCACGCACCGGATGCCCGTGCCGGACAAGGGCGCCACGGTCCGCCAGGGCAGCTGGACGGCCACGGCGGCCTTCCCGGTGGCCGAGCGGCTGCGCTCCCCCGGCCGGCACGTGCTGTCCGTGCTCGTCCGGCGCATGCAGCACGACCAGGACGGCAAGGCGCTCGACACGCACAAGGCCGCCCGCGGTCTGACGGCGGTCACCTTCAAGGGCGCGGATCCGGAGGTGAGCTGGCGCATCCAGGGCGAGGGCCCCGCCGACCCCGTGCGCGGGCCGCTCAACAACGGCGGCCTGTACGGCGAGCGGGAGGGCTGGCACCTGCCCGGCTTCCGGGACCGGGACTGGGAGCGGGTGACCTTCCCGCGTGCCGCGCGCTACCAGGGCGTGACCTGGTACCGGACCACGTTCCGGCTGTCGGTGCCGGCCGACGTCGACGCGTCGATCGGCCTGACCCTGGACGACGACCCGTACCGGGCCTACCGCGCGCAGATCTTCCTCAACGGCTGGAACCTGGGCCAGTACATCAACAACGTCGGCCCGCAGCACACCTTCGTCCTGCCGAACGGCATCCTGCGCACCAGAGGCGGCAACACCCTCGCGCTGGCGGTTCTCTCGGAGTTCACCACGCTGTCGGGCCCCGGGTCGGCACGCCTGACGCTGCTCGGCAGGGCGGCCGGCGGGGTGCCGGTCAGCCCGGTCGTTTCCCCTTGAACGACGGGCCCGGGAAGGCATGACGCGGACACATCCAGGCGCGTACTCTCGGACCAGCCGTGACCGGGCCGAGAACGGCTGGGAACGGCTGGGAACGGCTGGGAACGGCTGACGACGGCTGAAGGAGGCCGGAGAAGGCTGAAGAAGGCGGAAGAGCGCGGAGCAGGGGGACCGATGGGCATCGCGGGGGCGCGACAGCGAGCCGCACGGCTCGCCTCGCGGCTGCGCCGCCCGGGCCCCGGCTCGGCGATGCGCTCCCTGGCCGGCGATCTCGCCGCCGCCGTCCGCGCCCGGCCCGAGCCGCCCGAGGGCGTACGGGAGCTGTGCCGGGCGCTGTGCGAGGAGATGAGCGCGCTGCGCGACGGGCGGCCGGTCGAGCTGCGGTTCGAGCGGTTCCCGGACGAGATCGAGGTGACCGGACTGTGGGTGGAGTTCGCCGACTTCGACCTGGTCATCGTCGAGGAGCGGGCCGAGGCCGTGCAGCAACTGGTCATCCTCGGGCACGAACTGTGGCACCTGCACGCCGGGCACCGGCACCACCCGCTCACCGGCGCCGCGGCGGCCCGCGCCCTCGCCGACGCGCCCTGCTGGCGGGAGGCGGCCCTGACGGTGGCCGCCCGCAACGGTTCCCGGGTGACCGACGAGGCCGAGGCCGACGACTTCGGGCACCGCCTGGCCACGCTGTTCCGGGGGCACCTCGCCGGGAGCCGCCCCGCACCGCCGGGCCCCGTCCAGCGTTCCCTCGGCTATCGCGGACGCGAGCGGGCGGATCTGGAGCCCCGGTCCCGGGGAGTGCGGCGGTGACGGTGCCGGCCCCGGACCCGTCGGGTTTCCTCAGCGAGTTCTACATCTCCTTCTGGATACCCACGGCCGTGCTCACCGCCGCCCTGGTGATGAAGCTGCCCTCGATCATCCGGCTGTGGCGGGACCCGCTGATGCGCGCGGTCGGCGGACTGCTGCTGCTCGCCTGCGCGGTGTTCGTCTTCTGCACCCCGTCGACCATCGCCCGCGTCAACCGGGTGACCGGGGTGCCCAACCTCGCGGCCCCCTGGTGCTATTCGCTCATCACCGCGTTCTGCGGCTCCTGCCTGCTGCTCATCATCACCTGGCGCACCGGCCCGTCCGACCGCTCGGCCGCCACCCGCCGCGCGATGCGCTGGGTGGTCCGTGCGTACTCGGGGGTGATCGTCGCCCTGTGGGTGCTGTTCCTGCTCGCCGGTCCCCACAAGGAGCGGCTGCGGGACCTCGACACCTACTACGCCACCACCCCGTTCCTGCGCGAGGAGATCCTGCTGTACCTCGTCGCGCACGCCGTGGCCTGTCTGATCACCGCCCGGCTGATCTGGAACTGGGTGCGCACCGAGGGCCTGGACGCCTGGCTGCGCTGGGGGCTGAAGCTGCTGGGCGCCGGCTACGTGGCGAACCTGCTGTTCGACGCGGCCAAGCTGACCGCCGTCGCCGCGCGCTGGACCGGGTCGGACCTGGACTGGCTGAGCACCGACCTCGCGCCGCCCGTCGCCGCCCTCTCCGCCATCCTCATCGCCGTCGGCTTCATCCTGCCGCACGCCGGCCAGTACCTGCACGACCGCTGGCGGGTCCGGCTCGCCCACCGCGAACTGCGGCCCCTGTACCGGCTGATGCGCGAGGTGAACGGCGCGGGCGTGCCGTTCGTGCTGCGCGCCACGCCCGAACTGCGCCTCACCCGGCGCGAGACGTTCATCCGGGACGTGCTGCTGCCGCTGGCCCGGCACGTCGACACCGGCCTCGGCGCCCGCTCGTACGACGCGGCCGTCGCCCTCGGCCACCCGCCCGAGCGGGCCCGGGCGATGGCCGCCGCGGTGTGCGTCCTCGACGCCGTGGAGACCAGGACCCGTACGTCCGAGGCATCCCAGGCGCCCCAGCCGTCCGAGCCCTCCGAGGCGTCCCAGCCGTCCGAGCCGGCCGCGTCCCCCGCCGGGTGTGCCGCGGGGTCCGCCGCGGGGTCTGACACCACCAGCCTGCTCCGGCAGATCGGGGCCGTCTCCCGGGCCCTTCGCCGTTGCGACGACATCGAGGCGGTACGCGCGCGTGCGGCCGTCCCAGCAGGGAGCGTTGCCCTTCATGAGTGATCACAGACCCACCGCCGTCGTGCTCGGCGGCTCCCTCGCCGGCCTGCTCGCGGCCCGCGCCCTGTCCGCCGACGGCGCCCGGGTGACGGTGGTCGAGCGGGACGCCCTCCCCGACGGCCCCGCGCCCCGCAAGGGGCTGCCCCAGGCCCGGCATGTGCACCAGCTGTGGTCGGGTGGGGCGCGGGCGCTGGAGGAACTGCTGCCCGGGGCGATCGGGCGGCTGCGCGCGGCCGGGGCGGGCCGGCTGCCGATGACCACCGACATGGTGGCGCTGTCCCCCTACGGCTGGTACCGGCGCTGGGCCGAGTCCGCGTTCATGCTGTCCGCCAGCCGGGACCTGCTGGACTCGGTGGTACGGCGGCTCGTGCTGGCCGACGGGCGGATCGAGCTGGTGCAGCGGGCCGAGGCGGCGGGGCTCACGGGAACGGGCGGCGCGGTGACGGGCGTACGCCTGCGGGCCCACGACGACACCGAGCGCACGCTGACGGCCGACCTGGTCGTGGACGCCACCGGCCGCGGCTCCCGGGCCACCCGCTGGCTGGCGGCGCTCGGGCTGCCCGGCGTCGAGCGGCGGGAGGTCGACTCCGGGCTGGTGTACGCCAGCCGGCTGTACCGGGCGCCCGAGGCGGCGCGGGAGGGCTTCCCGATCGTCAGCATCGTGCCGGATCCGCGGGGCACGGGGACCGGCCGCGGGGGCGTGCTGATGCCGATCGAGGACGGCAGGTGGATCGTCACGCTGTTCGGCGGGCGCGGGGACGAACCGCCGGTCACCGCCGCCGGGTTCGAACGGTACGCCCGCGAGGAGCTGCGGCATCCGGTGATCGGGGAGCTGCTGGGCGGGGGTGCGCAGCCGCTGGGCGAGGTCACCGGTACCCGGACGACGGCGAACCGGCGCCACTTCTTCGAGCGGATGCCGGTGTGGCCGGAGAACTTCGTGGTCCTCGGCGACGCGGTGTGCGCGCTGAACCCGGTGTACGGGCACGGGATGGCGGTCGCCGCGCGCTCGGCGCTGGCCCTCCGGGAGGTGGTGCGGCGGCATGGCGTCGGGGCGCCCGGGGTGTCCCGGCGGGCGCAGAAGGCGGTGGGCCGGACGGTCCAGGCGGCCTGGGACCTCGCGATCGGGTCGGACGTCTTCTACCCCGGGGCGACGGGTTCCGGCCCCACCCTGCGGGACCGGCTGACGGCCGCGTACGTCGGGCGTCTGCTGTACACCGCGACGGGCAACGGCCGTATCGCCCGCCGGGTCACCGACGTGACGGCGCTGGAGCGGGGGGCGGAGGTGCTGCTGGCGCCGAGCGTGCTGGTCGCTGCGCTGGCGGGGCCGTTGAAGCCGCCGCTCGGGGGGCCGCCGCTGACTTCCGCGGAGCGGGCCGCCGCGGGGGTTTTGTAGCAGGGGTTCTGTAGCGGGGGTTCCGGGGTGGCCGGGGCCGTCCGTCGGCTGCGGGTGCGTGGGGGCTGGTCGCGCAGTTCCCCGCGCCCCTGGGGGGACTGGGGGGCCGTTGGCGTGGGAGGTGGGCGTCAGGAGACGGGCCGTTCGTCGGCTGCGGGTGCGTGGGGGCTGGTCGCGCCGTTCCCCGCGCCCCTGGGGGGACTGGGGGGCCGTTGGCGTGGGAGGTGGGCGTCAGG
>NZ_JBEZBT010000035.1:6196-41131 GCF_040647235.1 Streptomyces sp. NPDC042638 | reverse complement strand
CGTAGGAGACGGGCCGTTCGTCGGCTGCGGGTGCGTGGGGGGGGCGGGCGTGCGGTTCCCCGCGTCCCCGGGGTGGGTGTCAGCCTTGGAAGGGGGGCTGGGGGAGGCCCTTGCCCGCGTCGGGGATCACCAGGAGGGCGCCGGCCAGCGGGTGGGGCGAGGGCAGGCCCGTGCGCGCGGTCGTGATGTAGAGGTCGGTCAGGCCGGGGCCGCCGAACGCGCACGCCGTGGTCCGCGGTGCCGGCACGGTGATCACCCGGTCCAGCTCGCCGGCGGGCGTGTAACGGCGTACCGCTCCCCCGTCCCACAGCGCCACCCACACACAGCCCTCCGCGTCGACCGTCAGGCCGTCCGGGAAGCCCGCGCCCTCCTCGATCTCCACCAGCGGGCGGCGGTCGTGGACGCCGTCCGTGTCGTGGTCGAAGACGTCGACACGGCGGGTCGGGGTGTCGATGTAGTACATGAGGCTGCCGTCGGGGCTCCAGCCGGTGCCGTTGCTGACCGTGACGTCGGGCAGGACCGTGCGCACCGTGCCGTCGCCCGTCAGCCGGGACAGCGTGCCGCCGCCCGCCGCCTCGTCGTAGCGCATCGTGCCCGCCCAGAGGGAGCCGTCCGGGGCCACGGCGGCGTCGTTCGCGCGGCGGCCCGCGACCGGCTCGCGGTGCAGCCAGCGGAAGGTGTCGTCGGGGTCCAGCAGGCCGACGCCGTCGCGCAGGTTCAGCACCAGGCCGCCACCGGCGCGGGGCTTGGCCGCGCCGATGTGCTGCGGCACCGTACGGACCGTGCGGTGGCCGGTCACCGGGTCGTAGGTGTGCAGCCGCATGCCCAGGATGTCCAGCCACAGGAGCCGGCCCGTCGCCGGGTCCCAGGTCGGCCCCTCGCCGAGCGCCGCCTCGGCCCGTACCGCGACCTCGTACCCCGTCATGCCGCGCTCCGGTGGCCCAGCCGCTCCGACAGCTCCGCCGCGCCCTTCACGGCCAGCTGCTCCAGCTCGGCCCGGCGCTCCTCGCTCCAGCGGATCATCGGGACGGAGATGGACAGCGCCGCCACGACCTGGCCGGTGCGGTCACGGACCGGCGCGGCCACACAGGACACGTCCGGGTTGGACTCGCGGCTCTCGATCGCGATCCCGCGCTGCCGGATCCCGGCCAGGGCCTCGCGCAGCACGGTGGGGCCGGTGATGCTGTTCGGGGTCATCGCCGTCAGCTCGGCGCCGTCCGGGATGCGCGCGGCCAGCTCCTGCTCCGGCAGCGAGGCCAGCAGCATCTTGCCGACGGAGGTGCAGTGGGCGGGCAGCCGGCGGCCCGCCGCGGAGACCATGCGGACGGCGTGCGTGGAGTCGACCTTGGCGATGTAGATGACGTCGGTGCCCTCCAGGATCGCCACGTGGACCGTCTCGTCACAGGTCTCGGCGACCGAGCGCGCCACCTGCTGCCCCTCGGCGGCGAGGTCGAGCTGCTCGGCGTAGCGGCTGCCGAGCTGGTACGGGCGGACGCCGAGCCGGTAGCGTCCGGGCTCGCCGGGCACCTGCACGATGTACGAGCGTGCGGCGAGGGTGGTGACCAGCTCGTGCACGGTGGTGCGCGGCAGCTGCAGCCTGCGCACGATGTCGGGGGCGGAGAGCGTCCCGTCCCCGTCGAGGAACAGCTCCAGAATGTCCAGAGCCCGGGTCACGGCAGGCACGAGGCGTCCCACGTCCGGCCCCCTCCCTTGGGTCTAGGCGCCCGTTCACGGTGTTCGAGATATCAACAGGCGATCGGCATGACGAACACAGGCTAGTCAGGGAAGGGTTGCGCGGGCAATGGGCGGGAACGGGCCGGGCACCATGGATGCCATGCGTCCCGACTTCCAGCTGGTGCTGCTGCGCCGTATGGCCGACCACAACCCGGACCTCGTCGACGACGCCCGGCGGCGGCTCGGCGCGTCGGTCGCGGACATGCGGGAGGCCAACAAGCGGTGGCAGGCGATGGTCCGCTCGCCGCGCGCCCGGGGCTCCGCCGCCCGGTACCGCGCCGTCCTCGGCGAACCCGAGTCGGTCCTGCCCCGCCGCCTCGGCGACGTCGACTGCGAGGCGCGGCGCTGGGCGCTGCCGCTCTGGCCGGACCTGCGCTTCGAGGCGCTCGTCGGGCCCGACGGCGGGGTCTGGAACGAGTGGCTGG
This sequence comes from Streptomyces sp. NPDC042638, assembly GCF_040647235.1. NCBI lineage: Bacteria > Bacillati > Actinomycetota > Actinomycetes > Kitasatosporales > Streptomycetaceae > Streptomyces > Streptomyces sp. NPDC042638. The sequence goes on along the minus strand of NZ_JBEZBT010000035.1, from coordinate 38,972 downwards.
TACGGGCGCCGGACGCGCCCGCCCCGCGCCTGCGCACCCTGGAGGACCTGACCCCGTGGTCCTGCACGGTCGACGAGGCCGCCCGCGCCTTCGCCCCCGCCCGCCCGCTGGAGGGGACCGCCCCCACCCGGTGGGGGCTGGCCTTCACCGCCCCCGACAGGGACGGCGTACGGCACGAGGTGGTCGCCGAGTTCACCTGGGGGCTGCTCCAGCGGACGGCGGTCGTCGCCTGAGCCACACGGGGCCCGGCGGCGCGCCAGGCCGGGTGCTAAGCCGTGTGCTCGGCCGCCGTGAGGATCGCCTCCGTCACGCGCGGCAGCGAGTCCGGGTGGAGCCACAGGAACAGGTTCGGCTCGACCAGTTCCAGTTCCATCAGGCGGGGCTCGCCGTCGTCGCCGTCCACCAGGTCCACGCGCGCGTACAGCAGTTCCGGCGCGCCGGGCACGGCCGCCAGTGCCTTCTGGGCGACGGCGAGTTCGGCCTCCGTGGGCTGCCAGCGCGCCAGGTCGGGGTGGGCCACCTTGTCGGCGTCGTAGGGGGTGCCCGGCGCCAGGACGGCGCCCTTCCGGCTGGCGTGCAGCAGCCGCCCGCCGAAGAACTGCAGCGCCCGCTCCCCCCGGGCGTCTATGCCCGGCATGTACGGCTGCACCATGGCGGTGAGGCCCTCCTCGTGCATCCGCGCGAGGTGCCGTAGCGCGTCCTCGTGCTCGGCGGGGGTGTAGCGGGCGGCGAACCGGGCGCCCGCGCCCGAGGTCGGCTTGATCACGAACTCGTGGCCGGCGGGCAGGGCGGCCGGCTCACCGGGCGCCGTGTAGCGGGTGGGGACGGTGGGGACACCGGCCGCCGCCAGCTCTCCGAGGTAGCGCTTGTCGGTGTTCCAGCGCACCACCTGGGCCGGGTTGGCCAGCCGGGTCAGCGCGCCGGTCCGCTCCACCCAGGCGGTGAACTCGGCGGCCCGCCAGCTGTAGTCCCAGGTCGAGCGGATGACGACCAGGTCGTACCCGGCCCAGTCCGCCGCCGGGTCGTCCCAGTACCGCGCCTCCGCCTGCGCACCGGCGTCCACGAGCGCCCGCACCAGCACGGGCAGGTCGGTGTCCACGCCCGGCTCGGCTCCGGGGTCGTAGGTGGCGAGGGCGATGCGGGGCACGGCGGAACTCCCTGTCGTACGACGGCTTCGACGGTCGGTGCGGCTGTGAGGCTAACAAGCCCGATCACGGAACGCTCCGCTCCTGGTGTAGGAACGTGCTGTAGTCCCGGCAGCCGGCACCGCCGGCAGTAAGGAGCGCACCACGTGTCCTCTCTCTTCCCCGCCCTGACGGACGGCCCGGGTGAGCGCAGCGAGACGGGGGTCCCCCCGGACGGAGTCCGGGAGAGGGTCGCCCTGCGGTTCGGGCCACGGACCCTGACGTACGGCGGACTCGCGGGCGCCGCGGGTGCCCTCGCCGCCCGGATCGGCCGGGCGGAGCGGGTCGCCGTGTGGGCCACCCCGGAGCTGGAGACCGCCGTCGCGGTGACCGGCGCGCTGCTCGCCGGGGTGGCCGCGGTGCCGCTCAACCCGAAGTCGGGCGAGAAGGAACTGGCGCACATCCTCTCCGACAGCGCACCGTCCCTGGTGCTGGCCGCACCGGGCGCCGGCCTGCCGCCGGCCCTGGCCGGCCTGCCCCGGATCGACGTCGACGCGTCCGCCTCCGGCACCGTCCCCGAGGAGCGGGCGGCGGACGGCGACCCGGCGCTGGTCGTCTACACCTCCGGCACCACCGGCCCGCCCAAGGGCGCGGTCCTGCCCCGCCGGGCCCTGGCCACCACCCTGGACGCGCTCGCCGACGCCTGGCGGTGGACCGGCGACGACGTGCTGGTGCACGGGCTGCCGCTGTTCCATGTGCACGGCCTGGTGCTCGGCGTTCTCGGCCCGTTGCGCCGGGGCGGCTCGGTGCGGCACCTGGGGCGGTTCTCCCCCGAGGGCGTGGCCCGCGAGCTGAACGACGGGGCGACCATGGTGTTCGGCGTGCCCACGATGTACCACCGCATCGCCGAGGCCCTGCCGGGCGACCCGGAGCTGGCCAAGGCGCTGGGCCGGGCCCGGCTGCTGGTGTCGGGCTCGGCCGCGCTGCCGGTGCACGACCACGAGCGGATCGCGGCGGCGACCGGCCGGCGCGTGATCGAGCGGTACGGCATGACGGAGACGCTGATGAGCACGAGCGTGCGGGCCGACGGGGAGGCCCGGTCGGGCACGGTCGGGGTGCCGCTGCCGGGCGTGGAGCTGCGGCTGGTGGAGGAGGACGGGACGGAGATCACCGCGTACGACGGGGAGACCGTCGGCGAGATCCAGGTGCGCGGCCCGAACCTGTTCACCGGGTACCTGAACCGGCCCGACGCCACCGCCGCCGCGTTCACCGCCGACGGCTTCTTCCGCACCGGGGACATGGCCGTGCGCGAGACCGACGGCTACGTCCGCATCGTCGGGCGCAAGGCCACCGACCTGATCAAGAGCGGCGGTTACAAGATCGGGGCCGGCGAGATCGAGAACGCGCTGCTGGAGCACCCGGGGGTGCGGGAGGCCGCGGTCACCGGGGAGCCGGACGCCGACCTGGGCGAGCGGATCGTGGCCTGGATCGTCCCGGCGGACCCGCAGGCACCGCCCGAGGCCGAGGAGCTGGCGGACCACGTGGCCCGTCGCCTCGCCCCGCACAAACGCCCCCGCGTCGTCCGCTATCTGGCGGCGCTCCCGCGCAACGACATGGGGAAGATCATGAAGCGGGCCCTGGCCGATGCCTGACCGGCTGTCGGCACGGGAGGTCCTGGCGCTGGTGGCGGACGCGGACAGTTTCCGCGAACTGCCTTCCCCGCCAGGTGAGTCCCTCCCGGACGGCCCGCTCGGCTGGCAGGGCTACGACGCCTCCCGCGCCCGCGCCGCCGAACGCACCGGTGAGCGGGAGTCGGTCGTCTGCGGTACCGCGAGCGTCACGGGCACCCGGGCCGTGCTGATCGCCTTCGAGTTCGGCTTCCTGGGCGGCTCACTGGGCGAGCGCACCGGGGACCGGCTGGTGGCGGCGTACACCCGTGCCCGCGAACACCGGCTCCCCGTCGTGCCGTTGATCGCGACCGGGGGCAGCCGTATGCAGGAGGGCATGCTCGCGCTGACCCAGCTCCAGCGGGTGGCCCGCCAGTCGGCGCTCACCAGGGCGGTCGGCCTGCCCCAGATCGCGGTCCTGCGGGACCCCACGACCGGCGGCGGCTGGGCCACGCTGGGCGCGGGCGCGGACGTCGTCCTGGCCCTGCCCGACGCCCAGGTGGGTTTCGCCGGCTCCCGCGTCCGCCCGCCCGGAGCCGACCCGTCCGCCTACACGGCGCAGGCACAGGTGGCCGCGGGCTCGGCGGACGCGGTGGTGCCGGTACGAGACCTGAGGGCCACGCTGGGAAGGTGGCTCGCCCTCCTGACGAACCGCCCGGCCCCGGCCTCGCCGGGCGCCGGGGCGGCGGGCGCGCCGGCAGCCTCCGCGAACAACGCCGACCCGTCGTCCGGTACCGCCGGCACGGGTTCGGCCGCCGGGCCGGGGCCCGCGGCGGACACGCCCCCGGGCACCCCGGCCGGAAGTGCGCCGGGCGGTGAGGGCGCGCTCGGCGGTTCGGCGGGGACCGGACCGGTGGTCCCTGCGAACAGCGCCGACCCGGCGTCCGGTACCGCGGGTTCGGCTGGTGGGGCGGGGGTCGGGGGCGGGCCCGCGCCGGTGCCGTTCGCGCTCGGGGCGGTGGGGCTGCCTGTCACCGGGTGGGACGCCGTCGGCCGGGCGCGGGCGCCCAAGCGGCCGCGGGCCCGGGCCTACCTGGACGCCTACTTCACGTACCGGGTCCTCATCAGCGGTGACCGGTGCGGCGGCAGTGACCCCGACGGGATGCTGTGCGGGTTCGGTGAGCGGGACGGCCGTACCGTGGCCTACGCGGCGCAGACCGGGACGGCGACCCGGCCCGCCGGGTACCGCACCGCCGCCCGGCTGATCCGGCTCGCGGACCGGCTCGGGATCCCCGTGCTGACGCTGGTGGACACCCCGGGTGCCGCCAACGGCGCGGAGGCGGAACGCGAAGGGGCCGGGGCCGCGATCGCCGAGGTGTTCGGGGCGGTGGCCGCCGCCCGGGTGCCGGTCACCACGCTGGTCATCGGCGAGGGCGGCTCCGGCGGGGCGCTCGCGCTGGCCGCGCCCGGCAACACCTGGGCCACCCCGGACAGTTACTTCTCGGTGATCGCACCCGAGCTCGCGGCGGCCATCCTCAAGCGCCCGCCCGGGGAAGTCCGGGCGACCGCCGACCAGTTGCGCATCCGGCCGCAGGACCTGGTGGAACTGGGGGTGGTCCGGGGCGTCGTGGAGCCCGCGGACCGCCCCCGGGCCCGGACTACCGCACCGCCACCGCCCGGATGATCTCCTGCGTCACCGAGCCGCCCCTGTCGTCGTGGGCCGAGGCCCGCAGGGAGACATGGGCGGCGTCGCGCGGCACGGACAGGGTGCCGTGCCAGGAGGCGCCGCGGCCGGCGGTCAGCGGGACCGTCCGCCAGGTCGTGCCGTCGTCGTACGACACCTCCAGCCGGCCGCCGCCGAGGGTGCCGGTGCCGGCCGCCCCGGCCACGTACTGGGCGCCGATCCCGACCGGTGTCCGCCGGCCGCCGCGCACCGTGCCGGCGAGGTCGGTGTCGACGTCGAAGCCGAGGTTGACGAGCGGCAGGCGGGTCCAGTGGTCCGCCGGGGTGGCCGCGGACCGGAAGGTCCACTCCGTGTGGCCCTCGGTCGCGGGCTGCCAGTGCCCGGCGTCCAGGGCGGTGTCGGTGACCACCTTGTAGGCGTGCTCGTCGGCGGGCGCGTCCCACACGTACGCGGCGGAGCCGGTGCCCCGGTCGACCAGGGTGCCGTCCAGGTAGACGGCGGTGGTCTGGCTCATCCCGCTGCCGTCGCTCCACACGTCGCCGAATCCGGTGTGGTCGGGCCCGGAGTCACCCCAGCCGGGGGTGTTCAACTGGATCTGGTTCCCCGCGCGTTGCTGCCCCCAGCCGAGCCCGCTGCCCAGCCACGGGTGCCACACCGGACGGAACCAGTTCAGCTCCGGCCGTGACCCGCCGTCGTAGCGCACCAGGCCGCCGCGTTCCTCCAGCGCGCCGTCGCCCGCGGTGACGGACTCGTGCCACAGCCGGCCGGGGCCGGCGGAGACGTGGTCGGTGCGCTCGGCGGGCAGGTCGACGCGCTCCTGGAAGCCGAGGCCGATCGGGAAGGTGTCGGTGATCGAGTACCGGAACTCGCCACCGCTCACCGGCCGAGCGGCGTGGAACCTGACGTGTACGGCGGCGAGCCGGCGGCCGGAGGGGGCGTAGGTGAGGTCCCGGTCCGGGATCGCGCCCCGGTACCCCTCGGACAGGTCGTACACGTACGACGGGTTGCGGGTGCCGGTCATGTCGACCCGGCCCAGCGCCCGCAGCCGGGCCGCGTCGGCCCTGCTCACCGTGGCGATCTGCAGCGGCCGGTCGGCGTTGTCGTCGGTGCCCCACCAGGCCGTCAGCCGGCCGGGCACCTCGTCCGTCACGAACAGCGCCCTGGCTCCGGCGTCCTGCGCGGCCTGCGCGAGCGCGGCCGGGTCGGCGCCGTCGGCGAGGCGGGCGAGTACCGCCTTGCCGGACACGCCGGTCAGCGGCCCGTCGCCGACGTCGGCCAGGGGCAGTCGCGTCCGTCCCGCGAGCAGCGTGCCGCCGGCCTGCACGGTCGCCTCGCCGATCCCCCTGACCTCCAGGTGGGGCTTGGCCAGCCGCCACACGGTCCGGTACTCGAAGGTGCCCCGGGTGACCTTCCTCGTGGGCGCGGCGAAGACGCTGTCGTAGGCCAGGGGCACCTGGACCGCGCCGAACAGGTCGGCGCCGTCCGCCGCCCGGTCGTACTCCATGATCAGCTGGTGCGTCTCGGTGCGCCGGCCGACGTCCGCCTCGACCTCCCGCAGCCGGCGCCCGTCCAGGGTGACTTCGCGGTCGCGGTCGAGGGAGATCTCGGGTGCCGCGAGGAAGCCGAGGCCGAGCGAGTCGGTGCCGTGGCTGCCGCGCACGTCCAGGAAGGAGGCGAGGCTGTACGTGCCCGGCCGCAGGCGCAGCCGCAGGGTGCCGGAGCCGTCGACGTGCGCGGGCTGGGCGTCCTCCCCCGCGGCGAGCCGCTGCACGGTGAGGTCGGCGGGGGCGGGAGCGCCGGCGCGGTCCCGCACGTGGACGGTGAGCGAGTACCGCTCCTCCTCCTTCACCAGGCCGAACACGGTGTGCGCGACAGGCGTGCCGTCGGGGCCGGTGGCCACGATCTGCCCGCTCGTCTCGCCCACCGGCGCCTTCGAGCCGTCGCCGGTGACGGTGGTGTCGGCGGTGCCGTGGGCGGGGACGGTGAGGGTGTCCCGGCCGAGGGCGGCGACGCCGTCCGGAGCGCCCCGCACCGACAGCCTCAGCTCGATCGGCCCGTCGGTCCGGTTGGTGTAGGTGACGGTCCGGGTGACCGGCCTGTTCGCGTCGTACGGCCAGCGGTAGAAGCCGAGGTCGGCGCCGCCGGTGGCGGTGACACGCGCCGTCACGGCGTCGGGCACGCTCACCCGCCCCGCGCCGAGCACATAGGCGGACACGTCGAGCCGGCCGGAGCTGGACATGAGCGCGTCCTTCAGCTGTGCGCCGGTCCAGTCGGGGTGTTCCTCGGCGAGCAGGGCGGCCACTCCCGCGACGTGCGGGGCCGCCATGGAGGTGCCGCTCATCGAGGTGTAGTAGCCGCTGCCGGGGACGAGCTGGGAGCGGGCGGCGAGGATGCCGACACCGGGCGCGGAGATGTCGGGCTTCAGGGCGTTGTCGCCGTACCGGGGTCCGGCGGAGGTGAAGTAGGCCGGCCGGTCGGCGGAGTCCACCGCGCCCACGGTGAGGGCGGCGTCGGCGGCGCCGGGCGAGCCGATGGAGGAAGGGGCACCGGTGTTGCCGGCGGCGACGACGAAGAGCGCCCCGGTCTGCGCGGAGAGGGTGTTCACGGCCCGCGCCATCGGGTCGGTGCCGTCGCTGGGCTCCGTCGACCCCAGGCTCATGGAGACGATTCGGGCGTGCACGTCCCGGGCCGCCCACTCCATCCCGGCGATGATCTGGGACTCGCTGCCCGAGCCCTGGTCGCTGAGCACCTTGCCGACGGCGAGCGTGGCGCCGGGCGCGACCCCCTTCTCCCTGCCGTCGGAGGCGGCGCCGCTGCCGCCGACGGTGGAGGCGGTGTGGGTGCCGTGTCCGTTGCGGTCGGCGACGTCCTGCCCGTCGATGAAGCTCTCGGCGGCGGTGACCCGGTCCTTCAGATCCGGGTGGCCGAGATCCGCGCCGGTGTCCAGGACGGCGACGGTGACGCCCTTGCCGGTCAGCCCCGCGTCCCAGGCCGACGGCGTGCCGATCTGGGTGTTGCTCTCGGCCATGTCGGCCTTCACCCGGCCGTCCAGCCACACCTTGTCGATGCCGGCCTTGTCGGTGCCGGCCTTGTCGGTGCCGGCGGCCCGGGTGAACGACCGCCAGAAGGCGCGTCCCCTGCTCGCCGCCACGGCGGCCCCGCGCAGGCTGGGCAGGGCGCGGATGCGCTCGGCGCCGGCGGGTGTCGCGGCCCGCGCGTCCTTGCCGTAGGTGACGATCAGGGGCAGCGCGTCGGTCTCGGCGTCGGTGAGCCCCTGCCGGATCAGCCCGCTGACGTCGAACAGCCGCCGGTCCAGCGTGCCGGTGCGCAGATAGGGCAGCGCCTCGTCCGGTACGACGGTGAGGTGACCGCCGCTCGAGGCGGTGCGTACGGCGCCGGTGGCTCCGCGGGGCCGCCGCACGGTGACGGTCCTCCTGCCGTGGCCGAGTTCGGTGACGGTCACCTTGTCGCCGGTGACGAGGGTGACGGTGGTGGGGCCGCCGGTGCGCGGGGGGTGCGCGGCCGTCACCGCTCGCGCCGTCGCCGGGCCGGCCGGGAGCAGGGCGCCCACCAGCGCCGCCGCCAGCAGTGCCGTCCCGCGTCTGACTGGACCTGTGCTCATCCACGCCTCTTCTCGTGTGTGTCGAGCGTGTCGCGTGCTGGGACGAGTGTGATGTGCTCGTTGTTGAACAGGAGTTGACCGTTTCTGACGGGAAGACGCCCTGGCGGGTTCTCGCCAACCTCGGACCGTGGGCCGCCACGCCTGTTCGCCGATGTGACACCCGGAGCACCGTCCGTAACATGGGAGTTGTTGTCACACGTCACGGACGAGGGGGAGCGGGCGTCGCCATGGACGGGTTGGTGGAGTTCAGGACCGAGGACGGCGCGCTGGTCGTGGTGGAAGGCGTCGCCACCAGGTCGGGCGCCCGCCTCGTCTCGCGCGGCGACGGACCCGCCCAGGCGGCCCGCACCTTCGAGGGGGCCCTGGACGGCGTACGCGCGGCGGCGGCCGCCGCGCTGCGGGTCTTCCGGGACGGCACCCTGCGTCCCGACGCGGTGGAGATCGAGTTCGGCGTACGGCTGTCGGCGGAGGCCGGTGCCGTCATCGCGAAGGGGTCGGCGGAGGGCCACCTGGTCGTCAAGCTCAGCTGGTCCCCGGGGCGGACGCCGGACCAGGCCGCACCCGAGCCGGCCGCCGCTCCGGCACAGCCCGCACCGGGACCCGCCGCCCCAGCCGCACAGCCCGCACCGGAGCCGGCCGCACCGGCGCGGACGGTTCCGGGCCAGGGCGTGCCGGGGCCGGAGTCCACCGACCGGTGAAGCACAGCGCCGCCTGGCACGCCCGGATCGCCTGCGGCGACGAGGTGGGGGCCGGGTTCCTGGTCGCCGGCCGCCGGGTGCTCACCTGTGCCCACGTCGTCAGGTGGAGCGGCAGCGCGGCGGTGACCGTCACCTTCCCCAACGCCCGGGAGCTGGGCGAGCTGTCTGCCTCGGTCGTCGCCCACGGCGGCTGGGCGGGTGAGGCCACCGATCCCGGGGATGTCGCCGTGCTCGAACTGGACCGTGCCGTCCCGCTCGCTCCGGCCGGTTTCGCGCCACCCGACGCCGCGTACACCGAGCCGTACCCGAAGCTGATCGCGTACGGCTTCCCCGAGGGCTACGACGAGGGCACGCTCGCGGAGTACCAGGCCGTCTCGGGTCAGCTGATCGCCGGCGAGTGGCTGGAGCTGGTGGCGTGGAACGGGCACGGGCAGCCGCTCGTGGCCGGTTTCAGCGGGGCGGCCGCGACACTGCCGGACGGCACGGTGGCCGGCATGGTGACCGCGGCGTCGGACTCGCCGGACGTGCGCAAGGGCCGGATGCTGCCGCTGGACGTGCTGGCCAGGTACTGGCCCGAGCTGGGCGAGCTGGTGCCCACCCCGGGCCACCACGGCGACGCCCGGCGCCGGCTGTACGGCCTGCTGCGCCGGGCCGCGGCCGACGCCGGCCGCGTGTGCGACCCGAACCGGCTGTACGTGGACGCGGTGGGCGCCTTCGGGCCGCCCCTGCCCGCGGGCGGTTTCCCCTCCCTGTGGGCGGCCGCCGGCTATGTGCAGTGGGAGGTCCCGGATCCGGAGGCGGTGTGCCGCTTCGCCGACCGGCTCCACGAACTGCTGGACCCGGCGACGGCGTTACGGCCCCGGACACCGGCAGGCCCGTCGTCTCCGTCGCCCGCCCCGCCGTCACCGGCGTCCCCGGCCGCCTCGGCGTTCCCGCCGGCCTCGCCGGCCCCGTCTTCCCCCTCGGCGTCGCCCGCCTGGTCCCCCGTCGTCGTCGAGATCGATCACAGCGGCGCCGGTCCCGACCAGGTGACCGTGGAGGTGTCCGCGTACCGCGAAGGGCGGCGCCGGCCGGTGGGTGCCCGGCGGCTGCCCCGGACCGGGGTGCGGGCCTACGTCCAGAGCCGTATCGACGAGGCCGTCGCCCACCTCTCCCCGGACGCCGACGAGCTGGTGACGTTCGTCCTGCCGCGCGAGTGGCTCAACGAGGCGGTGGCGCACTGGGAGTGCGGCGCGGACGACAGTACGCCCCTCGGCTGCGCCTACCCCCTCGTCGTGACCGACCGCGCACGCCACCACAGCGGCCGGCTGCGCCACCAGTTGCACAAGAAGTGGCAGAAGCTCGACTCCCGGGGCCACGCCGAGGTGCACCGCGTCGAGTGCGGCACCCAGGAACGGCCGCCGAGCCTGCGCAAGCGGCTGTGGGACAGCGAGGCCGGACTGGCCGGCTTCGCGGCCCCGCCCACGACGGCACGCCGGCATTTCGAGGTCGGTCTCACCGTGCCCGTACCGGTCCTGCTGTGGCCCCGGACCGGCTCCGGGTGCACCGCCCACGCGGACGCGTCCTGCCCCGGTCCTGGGCCCGCGGCCCCGCCCTGCCCGGGCACCGCCTTCCTCGACCAGCTCACCGCCTCGGTCGCCGGCGTCCCGCCCGCCGAACTCCCCCGGCACATCATGTCGTTGCGGCTGACCGCGGACGCCGCCGACGAGCCGGACCGGCACTGGGCGAGAGACCTGCAGCTGCTCTGGGACGACCCGCGCTGCTTCCCGGAGACCACCGCGAGCCTGCACTCACCCGTCGCCTGACCGCCCGCACGACCGCCGCCCCCGCGCCCTCCGCCCGCACACCCACCGCCCCCCCCACGGAGAAGAAGAGCCCATGCCCCTGTGGCCCGTCTACACCGGTACGAACGAGCCGCACGACGGCATCACCGAACTGCCCGCCCCGCCGCCCTGGCGCGCCTTCGACGGCGGGCCGCTGCTCCCGGCACCGGACGCGACCGCCGACGCCTCCGCCGTCTCCCCCGACCGCACCCACCGCGCCGAGACGTACCAGGCCACCCGGGAGACGGTCCAGCTGGTCAACGCGGCCCTCTACCTGCGCCGTCCGCTGCTGGTCACCGGCCCGCCCGGCACCGGCAAGTCCTCGCTCGTGTACGCGGTCGCCCGGGAGCTGCGGCTCGGCCCGGTGCTGCGCTGGAACATCACCAGCCGCAGCACGCTGCACGACGGCCTCTACCAGTACGACCCGCTCTCGCGGCTGTACGCGGCCCGGCAGGAGGCCACCCGGCAGGACCGGGCGCCGGGCACGGACGACCGGTCGGGCATCGAGCACCATCTGCGCCTGGGCCCGCTGGGCACCGCCCTCCTGCCGTACGCCCGGCCCCGCGCGCTGCTCATCGACGAGATCGACAAGAGCGACCTCGACCTGCCCAACGACCTGCTGAACGTGCTGGAGGAGGGCCAGTACGAGATCCCCGAGCTGGTGCGGGCCTCCCGGCTCGCGCCGGACGGCATCGCCGAGGTGCTGGCCGACGGCACCGACGAGCGGGTCCCGGTGGCCCACGGCCGGGTCCGCTGCCGGGCCTTCCCCTTCGTCATCCTCACCAGCAACGGCGAGCGCGAGTTCCCGCCCGCCTTCCTGCGCCGCTGCGTCACGCTGCACCTGCGCCAGCCGGACGACCGGCACCTCGCCGAGATCGTCCGGGCCCACCTGGGGGAACCCGACACCTACGCGCGGACCCTGATCGAGCGTTTCCTGTCCCGCTCGGGCGTCGGCGACCTGGCCACCGACCAGCTCCTCAACGCGATCTACCTGGCCCGCTCCGCCGACCTGGACGCCGAGTCCCTGGACCGGCTGGCCGAGCAGCTGATGCCGTACCTGGGGCAGAGCGCGCAGTCCGATGTCTTCTGAGCCCCCCGGCTCCCCGGACCCCCTGGTCCGCCTGGCCGACATCCTGGCCGAGGCGGCCGACGGCGTGCGCCCGACCCCCCGCGAACTGGCCGAACTGCTGTGGCTCGCCCGGCACATGGAACCCGGCGCCGACGGCCGCGGACCCGAGGGGACCGGGGCAGCGGAGCAGGGGCCGCCGGTACCGCCGCCCCGGCCGTCCCCGCCAAAGGAACCGGAGGCACCGCAGGCGGAGCCCGCCCGGGCCCCCGCGCCACCGGCCCGCGTCCCCCTGCACCTCCCCTCCCCGCGTCCCGCCCGCGCGGCGCACCGGTCCCACACCGCCCTGCTGGCGCCGGCGCCCCCGATGCTGCGCCACCCGCTCGCGCTGCAGCGCTCGCTGCGCCCGCTGGGCCGCCGGATCGACGCACCGGTGGGCCACGAGCTGGACGAACGGGCGACCGCCGACCGCATCGCCCGGCTCGGCGCCGACCCCGCGTGGTGGCTGCCGGTCCTGCGCCCCGCGCGCGAGCGCTGGCTGCGCCTGAACCTGGTGTACGACGCCGGTCCGACCATGCCCGTCTGGCGCCCCCTGGTCCGCGAACTGCACACCGTGCTGGCCCAGTCGGGCACGTTCCGCACGGTCGTGCTGTACCGCGCCGGCGCGGACGGCACGGTGCGCGGTCCCGACGCGCTCGCCCCCGCCGACGGCCGGACCGTCACCCTGCTGATCAGCGACTGCATGGGCCCGCAGTGGCGGGAGGGCCCCGCGGGCACCCGCTGGTACGCCACCCTGCACCGCTGGGCACGCCGGATGCCCCTGGCCGTCGTACAGCCGCTCCCGGAGCACCTGTGGCGGGACACGGCCCTGCCCACCACCCCCGGCCGTCTGTCGGCCCCGCACCCGGCGGCTCCCACGGCGACGCTCACGTTCACCCCTTACGAGGGGGACGGGCCGCACGAGCAGTTCGAGGGGTGCGGGCAGCACGAGCCGTACGGGCGGCCCGGGTCCGCCGTGGCCGGGGGTGCCGTGCCCCTCCCCGTGCTGGAGCCGGAGCCGCGGTGGCTGGCGCACTGGGCCGCGCTGCTCACCGCGCCGGGGGGAGCGGAGTTCCCCGGCGCGGTCGCCGGGCTGGGCCGGCCGCTGCCGGCGGACGCCGAGGACCGTACGGACGTCGGCCTGCTGTCCGCCGAGGAACTGGTCCTGCGGTTCCGCGCCACCGCCTCCCCCGAGGCGTTCCGGCTGGCCGGCCATCTCGCGGTGGGGCGCCCCGACCTGCCGGTGATGCGCCTGGTCCAGGCCGCGGTGGAGCCGGATCCGCGCCCCCGGCATCTGGCCGAGGTCGTGCTGAGCGGCATGCTCACCACCGTCCCGGGCGGCGCGCCCGGCTCGTACGCGTTCCGCGACGGCGTACGGGAGCTGCTGCTGCTCGGCCTGCCGCGCACCGACCGCAACCGCACCGCCGAACTCCTCGGACGGATGGGCGAGTTCATCGACCGCAGGGCGGGCCGGGCGCCGGGCGAGTTCCGGGCGTCGGTCCCGTCCGCGCGGGGTGCGGGGGCCGCCGTGGAGGGCGATCCGTTCGCCACGGTCAGCGAGGACAGCGTGCGACGGCTGTGGGCGGACGGCGGCGGGGAGCTGTTCGCCGGGCGGTACCGGCTGGTGCGCAGGACCGCGGCCGGGGGCGACGGCTGGGTCGCCGAGGACACCCGGGACGGAGGCGCCCTGGTCGTGGTGCGCAGGTATCCGCCGGGCGGCCTTCCGGGCCTCTTCACGCGCCTCTGCCAGCGCCTGGGCGAGCTGCGCCATCCCGGGATCGCCCCGGTCCTGGACCACGGCTTCGAGGACGGCGTCCCCTATCTGGTCCGGGGGTTCGTGACCGGCCGGACGCTGCACCAGCGCCTCGGGGATCCCTCGGGCGCCCTGTCCGCCGACGAGGTGAGCGCCCTGCTCCCGCGGCTCGCCGAGGCGGCCGTCGCACTGCACGCGCAGGAGGGCCCGCGCGGCGTGCTGAGCGCGCACTCCGTCGTCCTCGCTCCCGACGGACCGGTCCTGACCTGCCTGGACTCCGCGCCCCTGGTCCACGGGGAGCGCGCGAGGACGCTGCGGGCGCTCGGCGGGATCGTGCGGGCCCTGGACCGCGGCGGCCCCGACGCGCTCGCGGCACAGCTGGACACGGCGGCGAGCGCGCTCCTCTCCGACAGCCCCGGGTCCCAGCGGCGCGGCACCGAGCTGCTCCTCGGGCTGCGTCCGCACCAGGGCCCCCACGGCCCCTCCCCCCGGCCCTCCGACGCCTCCCCGCCCGGTGCCCCCTCGTCCGGCGCCGGGGGCGAACCCGGACCCGAAGCCTCCGTCGAGCGGCCCGAGATCCGGTTCAGGGCCGACGACCTCACCGGCCGCCCGGAAGCCCGGATCACCCTGGAGGCCGCGGTCCACGAGATCCTCGTCCGCGGTTCCCTCAGCCCCCGCCAGTACGCGGTGGACGTCCGCCCCGACGGCTACCTGGTGCGCGTCGAGCCCGGCGCCTATCTCCTGCCCGTCCTCGTCGCCGTCCTGCGGGAACTCCCCCAGGCGCTCACCCGGCTGACCGATCCGCCGCGGCTCCGGGTGACGTTCGGGCAGCCGCCCGTCCCGCCGCCGGACGCGGCCGGGGACGTCATGGTCGTCGTACCGCCCGCGCTGTACGACGACTTCGCCGCCAGCTCCGCCGCCCAGCGCTCGCAGCGCTTCCGGCCGCTCTTTCGCGACAGCGCCGCCGACAGCCCGCCGGCCGCCTGGTACTGCCCGCTCGGGCCGCGGTCCGCCGAGCCCGGGGAACGCGAGCTGGTGCAGGGCCCGTTCATCGCGCACGACCTGCGCGAGCTGGGCATCCCCACGCCGGGCCGCACCGCCGTGGTCCACACCCGTCCCGACGGCCCGCTGACGCTGCTCGACCCGATCCAGCCGTACGGCACGCGGCCGCCCCGCCCGGAGACGTACTACTCGGTCGACCTCACCCCGCACGAGACCCGTCACATCGTGTCGCTGCCGAGTTCCGGCAAGGGCGCGTTCAAGGGCGCGGTGCTGCTGTCGTGGCGCGTCGCCGATCCGGTCGCCTTCGTCCGCGGTGAGGCCACCGGTGTCCCGGGGCTCCTGCTGGCGCATCTGTGCGCCGCGGCGGCCCCCATCACGCGCCGCCATCCGCTGCGCCGCGCGGGCGCGGCCCAGCGGGCGGTGAACGCGGAGGTGGCCGACTGGCCGGTGCCGGGGCTCGCGGTGTCGTACACCGTGCAGCTGGTGCCCGAGTGGGCGCCCGCGCCGACCGCGGAGCCGCCCGTTCCGTCGCGCCGCCGGCTGTCGGACCGCCTCACCGACGCCGAGACCGTGCTGATCGGCTTCGAAGGGCCGCTCGCCCGGCTGTTCACGGCGCACACGGCGCGGGAGGCCGTTCTCGACCTGCTGTCCGTGGTGGCCGACCACCGCGACCCGCGGGACGCGCTGACGGGCCGGGCGCTGCCCGTGGCGCAGGCCACCGGCCGGGAGGCGTTCGCGCATCCGCTGGACCTGCTGCGCGCCTTCGCGCACGACCGGCTCGGCCCCCTGCTGCGGGCGCGCCTCGACGACCTCGAACTGGCCGCCGTTCCCGACGCGCCCACCACGCACCGCTCCCTCGCGCTGGTGCGCGCCCTGCACGGGTCCGGGCGGCGGGTCAGCGTGGTGACGGACGTGTCCACCCCGGCCGCCCAGCGCTACCTGGAGCCCTACCGGCTGCCCCTCGCGGGCGTCCACGGCCGCCGCGAGGACCTCGGCCTGCTGACGCCGCACCCCGACTGCCTGCTGCGCGCCCTGGACGCCCTGCGCACGCCGCCCAGCCGCGCCGTCCTGATCAGCTCCTCGGTCGCCGAGCTGACCGCCGCCCAGCAGCTCGGCCTCCGGTTCATCGCCTACGCCCCCACCGCGGCCGCGCGGCGGCGCCTGCGCGAGGAGGACGGTGAGTTCATCGTGTCGTCCCTCGACCCGCTGCTGGAGGCCGCCAACGCGTTCTGACGCGGACGACACACCGCAGCGGCCGGGAAATACCCCCGTTCAGCGGCGCCCCGCCCGGCCGCTCACGAAAGGCGCCCCCTCCCGGCCTCGCGGCAGGATGCCAGTGGGCCCGCCGGTCAGGCGGGTCCGGCAAGGCCCGCGCACTCGGAAGGATCTGCCGTGACCGTCAGCCTGGAGCAGTTGCGCCGGTGCCACTTCGCCGTCGACCTGGGCGCGGCCCGTACCCGGGTGTACGTGAAGGGCGCCGGTCTCGTCGTGGACCAGCCCTCGGCCGCCGCTATCAACACCCGTACCGGCGCGCTCATCGCCGTCGGCGAGTTCGCGGAGAAGATGACCGGGCGCACCCCGGACTTCATCAAGGTCGTACGGCCCGTCGCCGGCGGCACGGTGGTCGACATCGAGATGGCCCAGCGCATGCTGCGGCATCTGCTCGGCGACAAGATGCGCCGGATGCTGCGCCGCAAGCCCCGGCTGCGGGCGGCGGCCTGCGCCCCGCACGACGCCGACCCGCTGGCCCAGCGCGCGACGATCGAGACACTGGTCGGGCTGGGGGCGCGGCGGGTGGAGCTGGTGGACACGCTGATCGCCGCCGCGGTGGGGTGCGGCCTGCCGGTGGAGCGGCCCGAGGCCACCATGATCATGGTGTGCGGGGCGGCGGCCACCCAGGTCGCGGTGCTCTCGCTGGGCTCCATCGTCGCCGCCGAGCGGATCCCGGTGGGCGGCGAGGCCGTGGACCACGCGATCGTCCAGCACCTGCGGCACGAGCACGAGCTGATGCTGCCCACCCAGTCGGTACGGCCGCTGCAACTGGCCCTGTCCGGCAACGGCCTGACCCCGTACGGCCCGGAGTCCACCGAGATCCACGGCCGGGACGTGGCCACGGGACTCGCCCGCAGTGTGCGCGTGGACACCGCCGCCGTGCGCGACGCGATCCAGACCCCGCTGACGGCCGTGCTGGACGGCATCGGCAAGGTGCTGCGCGACTGCCCGCCCGACCTGGTGGCCGACCTCGTCGACCGGGGTATCACGATGGTCGGCGGCTCCGCCCTGCTGCCGGGTTTCGACCAGATGCTGCGGCAGGCCACCCGGATGCCGGTGCACATCGCCGAACGGCCCGACATCTGCGCGGCCCAGGGCCTGGGCGCCATGCTGGAGGGCCGGATCGAACCGCTGGTCCTGAACCCGCTGGCCGCCTGAGCGGGGCCGGACCGCCGCGGCGGCCACCCCGCCGTGACGCCGGTGTCGATTCTTCGGGCACGGGCGGTTGTGCTCCTCGTCCCCGGCGGGTTGCCTGGGCCGCATGGACTGGTTGCCACTGCTCTCCACCCTGGCCGGGGCCGCGATCGGCATCGTCGCCACGCTCATCGCGGACCGCAACCGGTGGAAGCGCGAGGACGCCAAGGAAGCGCTCCGGCTGCGGCTCGACGTGTACACGCAGTACACCACCGCCGTGAAGGAGCTCGGTGAGACCTTGCGGGCCCTGGCCGGGCGGGAGCACCCGTCCGGCGACGAGCGGGCGCTCGCGCTGCGCGAGGCCTTCCGGGAATCGGGTGTCGCCGTCGCGTCCGAACGGATGTGGCTCATCGCGCCCCAGCCTGTCGTCGAGGCGTCGAACAGCGTGTTCCACTGCCTGCGGTGTATCCGCGACGGCTACGTCGACGGCACCGCCGTCGGCAGTCCGGAGGACCGCGCGCGCTGGGAGCGACGCGGCGAGGCGGCCGCCGAGATGCGCAGGCTCATGCGCGAAGATCTCGGCGTCGGCCCGCTCGGCGAACGCGGCGGCGCCTGAAGGCGGCGCCCCGCCGCGCGGTCCGCGCGCCGACGTGCCGTGGGCGCCGCGCGGTTCAGTACGGCAGGATGCGCCCGGACGGGGTCCGGCGGTCGATCTCCTGCCCGCGCGGGGCGGAGGGCCGCCGGCTGACACGTACCCGGATCCGACGGTCCATGACGCCCTCCTCCTGCTGACACCGGCCGGCGCTGGGCACCGGTAGGGGGTCCGTGCCCAGGAGTTGACCTGTTCAAGCCTGTACGCCTCAAGTCATGTGCTCGACGAGACGGTTGGGGCCGCCCGCGCTACCGGGTCAGATACCGGGCGAGGACCGGGTCGAGCTGGGCCAGCCAGGCGCGGAGCCGGGCCTGACGGCGGGCGTTCAGCTCGCAGGAGTACACACCGCCGTCCCACAGCCGCACAGTGACGGTCAGACGGTGGCCGCGCCAGCTGCGTTCGACGCGCGCGATCTCGTGCCAGGGGAAGTCCGCGGTGGCACCGCCCAGTTCGAGCAGCACTCCGGCGGCGTTGACGACGACACCGGCGCCGTCGTCGGCGAGCACCACCTCCGGGTCCGGACCGGCGTACGGGTTGCCGTACACGATCGGCGGCCCGAAGCCGTAGGGTGCCGGCTGCGCGGGCAGGTGCGGGGGCGTGGCGGGCTGCGCGGGCGGGTGCGGGGGCGTGGCGGTCCGCACCGGCTGCCGGTACGGGGGTGTGGCGGGCGGCGGGGGCACGGCGAACGCCGGTGAGGGCGCGGGGACCGGCCGCGCGGGGGCGGTGTCCGCCCGTGGGTTCGGCGGTGTGCCCGGCCCGCCCGGTGCCGGGGCCGGGTCCGTCAGCAGGTCCAGCAGCGCGCCGGGCGTGGGCCGGTCCGCGGGCTCCTTGGCCAGGCACGCCGCGACCACGTCCGCCAGCGCGGGGGGTACGGCGGTCATGTCCGGCGGCTCGTGCACGGAGCGGTACATCAGACCCATCGGCGTACCCTCACCCCAGGCGCTGCCGCCCGCCGCCGCGACCAGCACGGCACCGAGGGCGAACACGTCGGCGGCGCCGGTCACATCGTGGCCGAGGGCCTGCTCGGGCGCGAGGAAACCGGGCGTGCCGAAGGCGGTGCCGGTCGCGGTGAGGCGGCCGGACTCGACGGCCCGGGAGATGCCGAAGTCCAGGACGCGCGGCCCGTCGTCGGCCATGATGATGTTGCCCGGCTTGAGGTCGCGGTGCACCAGGCCGCAGGAGTGGATGGACTCCAGCGCCTCGGCGAGCGCGGCGCCCAGCGCCCGCAGCCGCGGCTCGTCCATGGCGCCCTCGGCGGCGAGCCGCTCCGAGAGGGTCGGTCCGGGTATGTAGGCGGTGGCCAGCCACAGCGGGTCACCGTCGAGGGCTGCGTCCACCACCGGCGCGGTGTGGAAGCCGCCCACCGCGCGGGCCGCCTCGACCTCGCTGCGGAACCGCTCCCGGAAGACCGGGTCGGCCGCCAGCTCGGGCTTGGCCACCTTCAGCGCGACGGCCCGGCCGCCGCGCGTCCGTGCGAGATACACCGTCCCCATGCCGCCCTCGCCGAGCTTCCGTTCGACGAGGTACCCCCCGATGCGTTCCATGCGGTCCAGTATGGCCGCCGTCCTGACCGGTCCATGCCCGGCGCCCGGTACGGCCGGGGCCGGGGGCGAGGGACCGCCGGGCAGGTGAACCGAGGCCTCCCCGACTCGGCCTGTTCCCGTCCGCCGGCGCGGGCGGCCCATGTGCCGGAGGCGGTCACCGGGCCGGTTCCCCGGTGCGGCCGGCGAGGAAGGCCAGGGCCACGGCGGCCTCGCAGGCGATGCCCGCGGCGAGCGCGTCCTCGTCGACGGCCATGCGGGACGAGTGCAGCGAGGGGGCCTCGTGCGGTTTCAGGTCCGGCGGGCACGCGCCGAGGAAGGCCAGCGCGCCGGGTACGGCCCGCAGGACGTAGGAGAAGTCCTCCGCCGTCATCTGAGGGGCCGGCAGGACGTCCACCGCCTCGGTGCCGAGCGTGTCGGCGGCGGTGCGCAGGACCAGCTCGGTGAAGGCGGTGTCGTTGACGGTGACCGGATAGCCGGGTTCGACGATCGCCTCCGCCGTCGCGCCGTGGGCCGCGGCCACCCCGTGGGCGACCCGGGCGATCGCCTCGTGCAGCCGCTGCCGGATCGGCCCGGCCAGGGTCCGCAGGGTGCCGCCCAGTTCGGCGGTGTCCGGGATGACGCCGGTGGCGGTGCCGGCGGTCAGGCGGGTCACGCTGAGGACGGCGCTGTCGTCGGCGGCCAGGCTGCGGGTGACCATCGTCTGCAGGGCCAGCACGATCTCGCAGGCCACCGGCACCGGGTCGCAGGTGGTGTGCGGCGCCGAGGCGTGCCCGCCACGCCCCCGGACGACGACCCGGAACCGGTCGGAGGCCGCCAGCTGCGGCCCGGGGCGCAGCCACACCGTGCCGGCGGGCAGGGTGGGCTGTACGTGCAGGGCGAAGGCGGCGTCGGCGCGGCTGCCGGACGCCTCCAGCACCCCCTCCTCGATCATGTGACGGGCTCCGTGCTCGCCCTCCTCGCCGGGCTGGAACATGAACACCACCCGCCCGGCGAGCGCGGCACGCCGCCCGGCGAGCAGCCGTGCGGTGCCCACCAGCATCGCCATGTGGGCGTCGTGCCCGCAGGCGTGCATCAGCCCGGGGGTGCGCGAGGCGAACGGCAGCCCGGTGTCCTCGGTGACGGGCAGCGCGTCCATGTCGGCGCGCAGCAGGATCGTCGGCCCGTCGGCCGCCCCGGTGAGGGTCGCGGTCACGGAGGACAGGGCGCGGCCGGTGCGGATGTCCAGGCCGAGGCCGTCGAGCGCGTCCAGCACCAGGCGCTGGGTGGCCGGCAGGTCGAGGCCCAGCTCGGGGCCGCGGTGCAGGGCGCGCCGCAGGGCGACCGCTCCGGGGGCCAGCCGGCGCGCCTCGCGCAGCAGGGCGGGGCCGGCGGTGGTGGCCGGCGGCCCGGGCGGGGCGGCGTCCGGTGTGCCGTGAGCGGCCCGGGGCGGAGGTGTCATGGGGCCGTTCTCCTTTCCGGGTCCGGCCCGTGGGCGGCCCGCGGCGGCGGCACACGAGGAGGCGGTTGCCTTCCCACCGTAGGGACCGCGACGCCGGCCGGACAGTCCCCCGGCGGTCCCGGCGCGACGGATCCGGACAGGGCCGCGTGCTGACAGGATGGCGGATTCCGCCCGGTGACCAGGGGCCGACGCGCTCGGAGGGCGGTCTCTTGCACCGGCGGTTGACGCCGCGTCACGCCGGTGGTCGGGCAGAGGAGTTCCCGCCCCCGTTCATGTGATCCCGGGCGGGGAGGCCGGGGCCTCGCGGCGGCAGGTTGATCACCACGACTGCCGGGCGTCGATCACCGACGTCCAGCGCCGGCCGGCCCGGCCCTCGCGTGTCCACGGTGATCGCCTGCACTGCGGCGGAGCCCCGGCCGAGCGAATGATCTTCCAAGCCGCCGTAACCCCTGCCGACCGCCGGGGGTTAACGCTTCGGCACAGGTGAAAACGTTCCTGCACCGAAGCGCTTCGGTGGGGCGGGTGGGACTCGAACCCACGGCCGACGGATTATGAGTCCTTTTCGGATCTTCCGATCCGTCCCCGCTCTTACCTCGATCTTCCTATAGCAGCAGGTCAGAGGCACTTTGCTGTTCTGGCTCTGTGCCGGCCTTCCTGATCTTTCCGGGTCCTTCCGTCCCCTGCGTGTCCCCTGGCGGTCCTGGAAGCCTCCCCGTGGTGGGGAGCCTGGGACACGCGGTGAGACGGCTACGGCGCCGTAGCCGCCCCGCTCACCGGCCGAGATCGGTCAGCAGGTCGTCGAGTACCGTCTCCTCCTCGATGCGCACGCCGAGTTCCGTGAGGGCGGCGGGCAGGTCCGGATCCCACGCGGCGGTGGTCGGCGTGCCGGTCAGGGGCGGGGCCAGGGGTGTGGCCGCGACGGCGGCACGGTAGTCGGCGGCCGTGTAGCGCCAGGGGTGCCAGGGGACGCGGCGCAGCAGGGCGGATGCGATGCGCAGTCCGCCCCAGTCGAAGTCGCCGTGATAGCGCAGCGCGGTTCCCTGGGCGTGCAGGTGGCGCAGCAGGGTGAGGGCGGCGGCCGAGGGCTGGCCCTGGAGGCAGACCAACGGCGGGCAGGCGGTGCCCAGGGTGTCGGCCGCGACGGCCAGGACGGCCGGGTTCTCGCAGACGCGGACGACAGCAGGTGCCGTGCGCGGCGGCTGCCGGGTGAGCTGCCGTAGCGTCAGGACCGCGGGTTCGCCCTCGCCGGCCGCCCAGTCGAGGGCGGGGGAGCCGTGCAGGCCCAGGGTCAGGACCGTGGCGGACAGGGCGTCCCTGAGGAGCCCGGCGGAGGCCCAGGCCTCGCGGCGCCATTCGGCTCCGCTGCCGTCCGGGAAGCCGGTCAGGGCGCGGGCACCGGACAGGACGAGGGTGGCGAGCGGGGTGCCGTCGTCGAGGGCGTGGGCGTCGTTGAGGGTGGCGGCGGCGAAAACGGACAGGGAGACGGCCGGGTCTGCGGGCAGCCGACGCAGGGCCTCGGCCGTGCCGCCCAGAAGGCTCTTCGCCGCCTGCGGGGTACGGGCGAGCCGGCGTACGAGGCCGTCCGCGCGCAGCCGCTCGGCCCAGCCGGCCAGTTGGGGCCTGTGGGTGTGGATGAGCTCGTCGAGCGGGGCGTACGCGTCCCGCCAGGCCTGCTCCTCCCGCTCGCGAACGTCGGCGACCCGGGCGACGGGTCCGGTGAGGGCGGTGACGGCGGAGCCCAGGCCGCCGGGGCTGGCGCCGGAGCGGCGCAGGACGGCGTCCACGGTGTCGAGGCGCACGCTGAGCGAGCGTCCGGCGCCGGGGGCACGGCCCAGCAGCCGTTCGGCGGCGGCGCGCTGCGCGGGGGTGGGGTCGGCCAGGGTGACCGGCCCGGTCAGGGGCTCCTCCCGTGCCATGCGGCGGCGTACGCGGTCGACCAGCCAGGCCAGGTCCGGGCCACCGAGCAGCCGGGCCAGGCGGTCGCGGTCGACGGGCGCCGGGGGCCGCCCGTCGTTCACGGCCACAGGGCGTCCTCACCCTCAGCGGTGGAGGCGACGGCCTGCGCGGGCAGGGACACGAGCCCATGGCCCGGCTCCGTACCCCGCACCCGTTCGGCTCCGTCCCATTCCCATCGGGTCACCAGGACCGCCGGGATCTCCTCGACGCGGGAGAGCTGGGCGATGGCGATGCCGGGAACCTGCGGGTAGCAGGCCCATTCGCGTTCGCTGGTCATCACCACATCCAGGTCGAAGGCGTGCAGCAGGCCAAGGCACTTGGCGCGGGAGTCG
Source organism: Streptomyces sp. NPDC042638 (assembly GCF_040647235.1). Taxonomy (NCBI): domain Bacteria; kingdom Bacillati; phylum Actinomycetota; class Actinomycetes; order Kitasatosporales; family Streptomycetaceae; genus Streptomyces; species Streptomyces sp. NPDC042638. The sequence continues at coordinate 16,226 of NZ_JBEZBT010000035.1, read as the reverse complement.
TCGTCGACCCCGGCGAACGCCTCGTCCAGGGTGACCAGGCGCGGGGCGTGCGGGGCGGCCGTGGCGTAGTGCGAGGAGGCCGCCGCGAACAGCGGCACGCTCACGGCCAGGACCCGTTCGCCGCCGGAGGCGGGCCCGGTGGCCGGGACCCACTTGCCGTGCTGGTGGCGTTCGATGCCGAACTCGTGCCAGGCGCGGTAGTCGAGGGCCGCGGTGAGCACCTCAAGCCAGCTGCCCGCGGTGTCGTCGGCCTGCCTGCGGGCGATCTCGGCCTGCAGGAACTCGCCGACCGCGGCCCGGTCCTCGGGCGTCCAGGCGTCGGCGGACTGGCGCAGCCGCTCGCGGGCCTGGGCGAGGCCGGCCGGAGCCTTGCGCGAAGGGCGCCAGACCAGGCGCAGCCTCATGCCGGTGGAGGTGGGCCGTTCCTCAAGTTCGGCGTTCATGGCCCGCACCTGGCGCTCGGCGGCGCCGATCAGCTCCTGCAGCGTGCCGGCGACCTCGGTGAGGAGGTGGGTTTCGAGGATTTCGCGTTCGTGCGCGGACAGGATGCGGGTCAGCTCGGCGACCTCCGCGGCGAGGGCCTCGGCGAGCTCGGGGACGGCCCGCTGACGGCCCTGGTAGACGATCTCGACGACCATGCCCTCCTCGGCCATCCGGGCGGAGGCGCTGTGGCCGCCGCGGGAGAGGGCGTCCTGGAGCTTCTTGTACTCCTCGCTGAGCCGCTTCTGCACCCGCTCCCAGGCCCCCTCGGAATCATCGGTTCCGGACAGTTCGGCCTCGATGGAGCGGGCGAGGGCGACGGCCGGGGTGGCGGCCCATGGCCCGGCGTCGAGCGGAGGTACGGCTGCCTCGGGCAGGGCGACGGCGAGCAGCCCGGTGGCCGCGAACCGCTGGAGCGCCGCGATGGCCTCGGCGCGGGCCGCGGCAGCGTCACGGACGTCCACCTCCAGGCGTTCGATGTGCCCCTGGGCGAGATGGGCGCGCCGGTCGGCGGCCGTGTGGTCCTCGCGGGCCCGCCGCTGGTCGCCCTCGCAGGCGACCAGCGCGTCGGCGGTCTCGGCGAGGCGCCGCTGAAGTTCCGCGACGGCGGCGCCGACGGTGGAACGCAGGGTGGTGTGGCGTTCGTCCGCTGCGGCGGCGAGACGCGCCGATTCCTCGGCGCGCAGGGACAGTTCGGCCACCCGAGTGCCGGCCCGCTCGGTCTCGGCATGTTCGTCGGCCAGGGCACGCGCCGCGTCGGTGCGCTCGCTCAGGGCGGGCCACAGGGCGGCGAGGACGGCACCGTAGTCGGCCAGGGCCTGGCGGACGGCGGCCAGGCCCGCCCGGTCCGCGGGCAGGTTCACCGCCGCCGCGGTCTCGGCGAGTTCGGTGGCGGCCCCGGCTTCCCGCCGGGACACGGCCGCCAGTTCGGCCGAGCGTTCGTCGCGGCGGGCACGAGCCCGGTGCGCGGCGTCGGCGGCGGCGGCGGCGAGCGCGTGCGCGTGGCGCAGGGCGGCGTCGTCGGGAAGGGCGGCCAGCTCGGTGTCGAGGGTGCCCCGGCGCCGGTCCACGTCGGCGCGCTCGGCGTCGAGCCGGTCCATCTCGCCCGCCAGGGCGCCGAGTTCGTCACGCAGGGCGGCGATCCGGGCCCGGCGCGCCTCCTCGCGGGCGCCCTCGCCGACGTACACGGCCGCCGGTTTCGACCAGCCGCCGGTCAGCGCCCCGACGCGGAAGCGGCCGTCGGCCGCCACCCAGGTGTCACCGGATCCGCCGGAGCCGAGACCCACGGCCGCCAGCAGCCGGGAGACGGTCTCCTCACCCACCGACAGGGCTCGGGCGTCGCCGTGGTCGACGGCGGGGCGGAGCACGTCGGCGAGCGTCGGCCCGCTCAGGGGGGCACCCGGCGACAGCAGAACGTCGTGCCCGTCCGCGTGCACGGCCGTGCCGTCCGGGTACACCCAGGCGTCCAACAGACCGGAGGCCTCCAACGCGGCCTCCAGGCTGGCCCGTTCACCGGCCGGCACCTGCTCGCGGAAGTCGACCAGCCGCCACAGCGGCGCCCCCGGCGCCTGGTCGCGGACGCCGGGCGTCCGGGTGTGCGGTGCCGTGGGGCCGCGCTGGCCGCCCGCCTCCAGCTCGGCCAGTTCCCGCTCGGCCTCGGCGGACCGGGCCCGGAGCCCGGCGAGTTCCTGCCCGAGGGCGGCCGTCCGGTCGGCCAGACGCGCCGCCCGTTCGCGGTGGGCCTGAGCCGCGTGTTCCCGTGCGGGATACGAGCCCTGACAGTGCGTCACCCAGTCCTGGAGGCCGTCCAGCAGCCCGGCCGGATCGGCGACGGCCAGCTCCCGGCAGGCGTCCAGATGCGCGCGGACGCGGGCCACGAGGTCCCGGCCCGCCTCGGCGGCCCGCTCCTCGGCCTCGGCCTGTCGCCCCGCGGTGTGGCCGGCCTCGGTCTCGGCCTCGTCCAGCCGGCGGGCGGCGGCCCGCCGTTCGGCGGCGGCCTCGTCGGCGCGGGCTGCCAGCTCCTCCACGTGCTCGACGGTGCGGCGCCTGCGCACCACGGACTCCTCGGCCGTACGCCGCAGTTCGCTCTCCGGCACGCCGTCGGTGCGTAGCCCGCCGTCGAGCCGGGCCGCGGCTGCCGCCTCCCGCTCGCGGGTGAGCGTGTCGGCGATCCGCTCCTCGGCCGCGTCGAGGCGTCGCCGGGCCGTCTCCAGGCGGCCGAGCGCCCGGGTGTGCGCCTGGGCCGCCTCGTCCCGATCGGCCTCGGCGCGGGCCAGCTCCCCGGTGGTGCGGCGGGCATCGGCCGCCGCCTGCTCCAGCTCCCGGGCGCTGCGCATCTCGGGGCCCTCGCGCAGGGCCGCCTCCTGCGCCTTCAGACGGGTGGCGGTCTCCTCCAGCTCGGCGATCCGCTCAGCGGCAGCGGCCCGGTCCCGCTCGGCCTCCTCCCGCTCGGCACGGGCCTGGGCCAGGTCGCGGTGCAGCTGCTCGTAGCGGGCGTGCTCGCTGCGGGGCAGCCGGGCCCGGCGCCTTGTCGCGACGCGAGCGTAGCGGCGGTAGTGGTCCAGGAACGCGGAGGCGGCCCGCTCCGCCTCGGCGGCGGCCCGCAGCTCCTCCTTCTCCTCGTCCAGGGACCGGAACGCCTCGGCCACGTCCGCGACGACCGCCTGGTCCATCGGCGGCAGCGCCTCGGTCAGCGCCCGGGACAGGGCGGTCTCGTTGGGCCGTTTCGACAGCTGGGGCTGGCGCAGCTGGATCAGCAGGTCGACCAGGGCGGCGTAGCGCCGCTCGCCGAGGCCGAACAGCGCCTCGTCGACCGCCCTGCGGTGCGCGGTGGCCGTGTCGTACACCATGCCGCGTCCGGCGACCGCGTCCGCGAGCCGGTCCCGGGACAGCGCCGTGCCGGTGGCGTCCAGCAGGCTCAGGTCCTCGCCGACGCGCTGGTCGGTGACGGCGTACCAGTGGCGGGCGATGCCTCGGCCCGCGACCGCCTTCAGCCCGCAGGCGAGCGTGCGGAAATGGGCCTGCCCGGTGTCGGCGTCGACGCGGCCGAACTCGATCCAGGTGTAGCCGAGCCGCTCGGAGTGCGGGTGCTCCCCGCCCAGCAGCAGGTTCCACTCCATGCGCTTGTTCGGGTCTGCGTCCGGCTCCACACGGCGCGCGGACAGGTCGCCGTCCAGCAGGAACGGGAGGGTGAGGGCGAGGACCTTGGACTTGCCGGTGCCGTTGTTGCCGCGCAGCAGCAGCCGGCCGTCGCGGAACCAGAACTCCTCGGTGTCGTAGTAGAAGAGGTCGACCAGGCCGATGCGCAACGGTCGCCAGCGGCCGGGAGCGGGCTGGGGCAGGGCGGTCACGGCTGCGGTGCCTTTCGTCGAGAGGTGCGGGGGCTGCGGACTCCCGGTTCCACGACAACGGTCTCGCCGACCGCGTACCGGGCGAGTGCGGGCAGCAAAGCCACGCCCTGGGGCGTGCGGGTGACCAGGGCGAGCGCGGTCAGCTTGGCCAGAGCCTGCTCCACCAGCTCCCCTTCCGCGCCGGGCTGCTTGGCGCTCTTGGACCAGAACCCTCCGTGCTCGACGGCCAGTTCCCGCACCCGGCGCTCAAGTTCCTCGCGGCTCACCTCGCCGCCCGCTGCCGCGAGGTGCTCGGCGAGCAGCAGGGTGACGTGCCCGTGGGTGCCCTGCTCCGGCATCCGTACGTCGGTGAGGTCGTCCTGGGGGTCGACCATGGCGATGCCCTCGGCGCGCACCTCCGCCACCAGGCCGGTCAGTTCGCCGACGCGGGCGGTGAGGAAGGCGCGCTGGCGGGTCAGGTAGGCGAGTTCCTCGTCGCTCAGCTCGTCGTAGTACAGCACCGGGTCGTCCAGGAGGCGGCGGGTGAGCTTCTGACGGATCGCCCGGAACCGCAGTTCGTCGCTGTCCAGCGCGCTCTCCGCGATGAGCCGGTCCAGCCGCTCCTCGAAGCCGTCGGCCGTGATCGTGGAGGGGCCGTGGCGGGCGGAGAGCAGTCCGGCCAGGACACGGCGCTGGACGTCGTAGAGCACATCGCCCGTCCCACTGACGTAGGCGTCCTCGTCCCCGGCGACCCGCCGCAGCACGCCGTGGCGCAGCAGCAGCCGTACGACGGCGGCGAGGTCCCCTCGCTCGTCGCGCCGCTCCAGCGTGAACTGCAACCCGGCCGCGGCCAGGTGCGGGTCGGCGGCCTCCAGCACCACCTGTTCGGCGAGACGGCCGAGCGCGATCTGTGCCTCCCCGCGCTCCAGCACAGCGAGCGCCAGGCACAGCAGCACGTAGCGGCGGCGGGTGAACGGCGCACCGGCGCGGGACGCCTCGCGGGCCGGGTGGGTGGCGTCGGCGAGGGTGCCAGGCGTCTTGCGCAGCCGGGCGACCTCCGCGTCCACCCGCAGCGACCAGCCGGTGTTGCGCTCGAACCAGTCGCGCAGCTCGCCGGCGTACTGCCTGACCAGGCGGTACGCGTCGGCGTCCGGGCCGTGCGCGAGCAGCAGCGGCTCCTTGAGCAGGGCACGTGCGGCCTTGTGGAACTCGGCGGTGCGCCGGCCGTCCAGCACCTCACCCAGGGGTGTGGTCATCGCGCCTCCCGTGCGGGGACACCCGCGGTCAGGTCGGTGATCTCGACGAGGTGGTCGGGGCCGCGGAACACCCCGCCCGGCGTGCGGACCTCGGCCGTCGTACCGTCGTCGAGCGCGGTGAGCCGGATGTCCATCGTGCCGTCGTTGCTGGTGGTGACGGTCGTCGTCATGCCGGGCCGCCAGGTGGCCAGGGCGTCGCCGAGCAGCCGCAGGAACAGGCCGAAGGCCATGGGGTCGAGCTCTCCCAGCGCGGACAGCCGGGTGGTGCCGTCCGTCGCGAGCCGGGCGCGGGCCGCGGCGATCTCCGCCGCCTGCTTGGCGGCGATCTCCGCCAGCAGCCGCCGCTGTTCGGAGCGGTCCTGCACCTTGCGGGGCTTTCCGCGCCGCTCGTAGCTGCCGGTGCGGCGCAGCTGCGGGCTGATCCGCAGCGGCTCGGCCTCGGCCCACGGGGTGGAGGCGGCCACCGGCCGGGCCGCGCGGTCGGCGAGGGTGTCGGCGTCGACGGTGAGATGCCGGGCCGGGTACAGACCGAACGCGGCGCGCCACAGCCGGTGCCGCGCCTCGGCGTCGGGGGCCTCGGCGAACCAGCGGGCCAGGGTGCGGAAGTCCGCCGACCGGTCCGAACGCCCGGCCCGCCGCTCGTTCAACTGCCGTACGACGGCGAGGAGCTGCGGGATGGCGCCGAGGGCGCGGCCGCGCAGCAGCCGGGCCTGGGACTCGCGGCCGTCGGCGGACACGAACCAGGCGGACAGGCCCGCCCACTTCGCCGCCCACCGCGCCCGCGCCCGCGCCTCGGCGCTCTCGGCCTCGTCCGGGGCGGCGTCGGCCGCCTCCCGTGCCGCCGCCAGCCGCAGCAGCACTCCGACCCGGCCCTGCTCCTCCAGTTCGCCGATGAGCCGCGCGATCCGCCCGCCGAGCGTGATCAGGTCCTGGATGAACCGCTCCAGGTACTGGATCAGCCGGTCCTTGTAGGCGAGGAACACCTCGACCTCGACGCCGTGCAGGTCGATGGTGCGCTGCAGCGACCCCATGAAGGCGCGCGCGTTCTCCGCCAGCGCCTCGAACCGGTTCGTCAGCGTGGACAGCGCTAGGTGGGCCTTGGCCGGATCCGGTTCGCCTTCCTCGTGCTCGGCGGCGATCACGAGCAGGGCGCGCAGCTGCGTGACGATGTCGTGCAGCGCCACCGCCTGCAGCGCGCCGCGCCGCCCCAGCGCCTCGTCGTACACGGACAGCGCCTGTTCCGCGGCCTCGCCGGCCTGGGTGAGCTGGTAGATGAAGCGCCTGCGGTAGAAGTCCTCGACCGCGGTGACCCTGGAGGTGTCCGGATCGGCCCGCAGATTGCCCCACCCGACGAGGCTGTCCAGCGCCTTGACCACGGCGTCCGGGGCGGCGGGGCGGTGCTCCGACGGCAGCGCGGCGTGCACGTCCTCGGGCCGCAGATGCACCGCGAACCGCTCCTTGGCCAGCAGGAACACACGCATCACCTGGCGGTAGAGGGCGGCGTTGGGTGCGGTGAGGTGGGCGAACGGGGCGTACGAGGTCTCGGTGGAGGAATCCGCGGATGCGGCGGCCTCGTCGGGGCGGATGCGGTCCGGTTCCGCAGGGCGTGACGTCATCGTCCTGGCATTCTTCCCGATGAGACCTCTCCAGCGGCAATTCCGGCCAGACCCTTGCGCTGGGCTGCCATGCGCAGACGACTCGGAACAAGTAACCCCCGCCCAGGCATACTCGATCAGGTATATTGATATATGAGGCTGTATATATAAGGGGGCGCCGTGAGCCGCACCGTGATCGATCTCGACGACGAGGCCCTGGAGGCTGCCGCCAAGGAGCTCGGCACCACGACCAAGCGCGACACCATCAACACCGCCCTGCGGGAGGTCACCGCCCGCTACCGGCGACTGCGCGCTCTCGGAGAGGCCCGCGAACTGGTCGCCGAGGGCGCCCTGGACATGGACGTTCTCCTCGACAAGAGCAAGTACCGGTCCACCGGCGAGCCGGACGGTGCCGGCGGCGCGGGAGCGGATGCGTGACCGTCGCCGACTACCTGATCGACACCTCCGCCCTCGCCCGCGTCCTCCTCGGCCAGAGCACGGCCGAGTGGGACGACAGGATCGGCGCGGGACTCGTCGCCCTCTGCGACATCACCGAACTGGAAGTCCTCTACTCCGCACGCTCGGCGGCAGACCGAGAACGCGTGAAGCGCACGCTGAACGCCCACTACACCTGGTGCCCCATGCCCGACGGCATCTACCGCCGCGCACGCGTCGTCCAGGAACTGCTCACCGCCAAGGGCGAGCATCGCAGCGCGGGACCCGTCGACCTGCTGGTCGCCGCCGCCGCGGAAGAGGCGGGGCTGACCCTGCTGCACTACGACCGCGACTTCGAGACGATCGCCCGTGCGACCGGACAGCCCGTACGCATGATCGACGTCAGGGACTGAGAAGCACAGTCCGGCACGCGGTGAGCGGGCATCGGGCCCCCTTTCACAGCCCGTACCGGTCGAGGATGCTCATCAACTTGCGCCGGCGTTTCAGTTCCGCCCGCAGGCCGGCGAGACAGCCGGTGAACGCCTCCTGCGTCCCCAGCACACGATGGCAGTCACGGGCACCCTGCAGCAGCCGCGCCAGGTGCTCGTAGACCCGGTCACCGGTCGGCTCCTTCAGCCTCTCGACCAGCCGCAGGTAGACCGCGAGCGCCTCGGCCGGGTGCGTCTCGCGCGACAGGTCGGCGAGGTGTTCCCACTGCCGGTCGTCGGCGATGCCCTCGGCCTCGCGCCAGGCCGCGTCCGCATCGCCGTCATCGAGCAGCGCGTCGATCAGCACGGGCCCGCCGTACCGGCCGCCGCGCTCACGGCGGGCGTCTTCCCTCAGCGCGGCCAGCGCGGCCACGCGCTCAGCCCCCCAGCACTCTGCGGCCTGAGCGGCAGAGCGCAGCTGCTGGTAGGCGGCCAGGGACCGCTCGGTGCGGAACCGGTCCCGGCGCACGCCGGCCACGTCGGCATGCCGCCCCGCCTTCGCGTGACGGGCACACACGTAGTCGACCAGGCGGCCCTCGATGTACGTCTCGGCGGCACAGTCCCGAAGTCCGCGCTCCGCCCATGTGAGCGCCTCGTCAGCGCGGCCCGCGGACTCCAGTTCCTCGGCGATGCGCAGGTGGGTGGCACCGGACGGGTCGAGGTCCTGTGCGTACAGGGCGACCAGCGCGTCGATGTCGCCCTCCGCCTTGACCAGACGCTCCATCAGATACCGCGCCGCCCACCCCGTCGGCCTGCGTCTGAGTGCCTCGGCCGCCAACTGCCGCACGCGGGCAAGCCCACTCGGCCCCAGCACCTCGGCATAGTCCAGCGGGTCCAGATCCGTCAGCCCGCCGCCGTCGCCGAGCACCTGGCCGACCAGCCACTCGGCCAGCCGCTCCGGATCGGTGCGCGCGGCTCCGCACGCTTCCACATGGGCCTCGGCCACCGCGGCGGCGGCCTGCCCCACCACACCGTCGGAGTCGTCGATCTCCCCGTACGCCTCCCCCAGCACCCGGATCGCCTCCTCGGCCAGACCGACCGCCTGCGCCGCCCGACCGTCGGCGGTCAGCTCGCGCAGCGCGGCCGCCGCCTCTGCCACCTGCTGCGCATACCCGGGGGCATCGGCGTACTCGACGTACCCGTACCGGGCGAAGGGCCGCGGATCGATCAGCACCAGGATCCGCTCCCGGACCGTACCGAGGTCGGAACGAGCCGCGGCGGCCCGCAGCTCCAGACGCCGGCGCAGCCCGCGGTCCTCGGCGATCTGCTCCCGCACCAGGGTCAGGAGTTCGTCCCGGGACAGCGCAGTCAGCCACGCTTCCAAGCCGGAGGCCCGTGCCTGTGCCGCGGCCCGCTGACGCGGGATCGTCTTTGCCCGCCGCAGCACGGTCAGCCCCACCGCCACACAGTGCTTACAGAAGTTGCCCTCCTGCCCGTACGGGCAGTCGCACCACCCCGAGAGCCCGTCGTCCCCGGCCAGGGTGAGCTCCACCTCGTAGACATCCGTACCGTGCACCACGGCGGTGACCGAGCTCTCCCCCACCTCCAGACCGCTCACCGCGTCCCGATACCCCAGCCCCCGCTCGAAGGACCGAACCCCGGCCAGCGCCCGCAGATCGTCCTCGCCGAACCCCACAACTTTCCGTGCCACACCGCATATTCAACCGCGGATGGGGGGGCTCGCGGAGGCCCGGCGACTCCTGCCGTCCACTCGTGCGCGGCCGCGTGCGGCGGGGTACCCGAGCCGAAGGACGCGGCCCTGCCGCGGGCGTCCGCGCGGAGCTGGTCGTGACGGCGAGAGAGCCCAAGCAAGAAGTGCACCGCGAAGCCGCACCGCAGTTCCGGAACCTCGTGTCCCCTGAGCGTCCCCTGGGCGCGCTTCCACTCCAGCCCGCCGCCCCGCCAGCCACTACATCACCGCAGGTCACAGCCCCAAGGGCAACTGCAGACCCAGGCGTCTACCCAAGTAATGCCCAACGGGGTCACTCCGTTGGGCCGAAGTCCCGAATCCCGCAGTCCGAAGAGACGTTTCCGCAGGTCAGAACGTTTCTTTAACTTGCCTTTGGTGGGGCGGGTGGGACTCGAACCCACGGCCGACGGATTATGAGTCCGCTGCTCTAACCGGCTGAGCTACCGCCCCATAGCGGCGTGTCGCGTACAAGTGTGCGCGCCGTCTGCCGCAGCATAGCCGCTCATACGATCTCCTGCCTCGGATGGTCGGCTTCCGTGCTGCTCATGACCGTGAGGACATCACCGCAGGCGCGGCGGTTCCCGCGGACATGAAAAAGGACCCCTGAGGGGTCCTCGTTCAGCGCTCCCCCGACTGGACTCGAACCAGTAACCTGCCGGTTAACAGCCGGCTGCTCTGCCAATTGAGCTACGGAGGACCGAAGCTCCCCCGACTGGACTCGAACCAGTAACCTGCCGGTTAACAGCCGGCTGCTCTG
>NZ_JBEZBT010000035.1:0-6097 GCF_040647235.1 Streptomyces sp. NPDC042638 | reverse complement strand
TCCAATTGAGCTACGGAGGATCGCCTCGTTGCATCGAACGTACCTACCTGGGTATTCGCCAGGGGGCGGGCGCTCGCTGCGACACATACATTAGCGCAAGCAGGGGGGTGCTCCGCCAATCGGTACTCCCCGGCGCCAGCGCCGCACCAGAGACCTACACACGGGAAGGGTGGCAGCCATGCGCTATCGGCTCACGTTTTTCGCCGGACTGGCCCTCGGTTACGTACTCGGCACGAGGGCCGGACGGGAGCGCTACGAGCAGCTGAAGAAGTCGGCCCGGCAGATCGCGCAGAACCCCGCGGTGCGCAACACCGCCGAATCGGCCGCCCAGCAGGGCCGCGTCTACGCCGGCAAGGCTTTCCACACGGTGAGCGACAAGGTCGGGGACCGGGTCCCTGAGTCCGTGGCCCAGCGGGTGCGGTCCCTGCGGGAGCGGAACGTCGACGGAACGGCGGAGGACGACTGGGGTACGAGCAACGGCACGAGCAACACCTGACGATCACCGGACCGCCCCCGGCCGGAGCAGCCCCGGCGATACGGCAAAATTCTCAGGCATGGGGATAGTCGCCGGCTTGGACAGCTCGCCCGATTTCACGCGCATCGTGGTCTGTGACACAGACACCGGCGCCGTACTCCGCCAGGGATACGCGCCGCACCCGGTCGAGGCGCCGGACGGCGCGCGCCCGAGCGACGTCGACCCGCAGGCCTGGCTGCTCTCCCTGGGCGAGGCCGCGGGGGGCGGTCTGCTGGAGGGCGTCCAGGCCATCGGCGTCTCCGCGCAGCAGAACGCGCTGATCCCGCTGGACGCCCAGGGCAACACCGTCCGTCCGGCCCTGGTCGGCGGCGACAAGCGGGCGCAGGTCGCGGCGGCCGATCTCGTGGACGCGCTCGGCGGCCGGGAGGCCTGGGCCCACGCGGTCGGATCCGTGCCGCAGGCGGCCCAGCCGGTCACCAAGCTGCGCTGGCTCGCCAAGAACGAACCGGAGAACGCCCGGCGCACGGCCGTTCTGCTGCAGGCCCACGACTGGCTCGTCTGGCAGCTGCTCGGCCGGCCCACGCGCCGGACCACCGACCGCGGCGGCGCCTCCGGCACCGGGTACTGGTCGGCGGCCACCGGCAACTACCGGCCCGACCTGGTCGAGCTGGCGCTCGGCCACCAGGCGATGCTGCCGGAGGTGATCGGCCCGTCCGACGCGGCCGGTACGACCCCGGAGGGGCTGCTGATCTCCGCCGGCACCGGGGAGACCATGGCCGCCGCCTTCGGGCTGGGGCTCGGGCTCGGGGACGCGGTCGTCTCGCTCGGGGCCTCCGGGTCCGTGATGGCCGTGCATCCCGAGGCCCTCGCCGACCAGTCCGGGATGATCACCTCCCTCGCCGACGCCACCGGTATGCACCTGCCGGTCGTCACCACCCTGAACGCCGTACGCACCCTGCGCGGCACCGTGGAGCTGCTCGGCCTGCCGGACCTGGAGAGCCTGTCCGACCTGGCGATGAAGTCCACGCCGGGCTCGCACGGGCTGGTGCTGCTGCCGTACCTGGAGGGCGAGCGGACGCCGAACCTGCCGCACACCGCGGGCACCCTCGCGGGGCTGCGACGCGAGTCGATGAAGCCGGAGCACCTGGCGCGGGCCGCCTTCGAGGGCATGCTGTGCGGCCTCGCGGACGCGCTCGACGTGCTGCGCGGGCGGGGCGTGGAGGTACGGCGGATCTTCCTGCTCGGCCCGGCCGCCGAACTCCCCGCCGTGCAGGCGGCGGCGCCGTCGCTGTTCGGCGCGCAGGTCGTCGTACCGCAGCCGGCGGACTACGCGGCAATCGGCGCGGCCCGGCAGGCGGCCTGGGCGCTCGGCGTCTCGCAGGGCACCCTCGACCCGCGCACCCCGCCGGCCTGGCAGGGCGCGGCGGCCCAGGTGCTGGAGCCGGGCGAGGAGCTGGCCGTGGGACAGGCGGTGCGCCAGCAGTTCACGGCCGTACGCGAGCAGACCCACCCCGGAGCATTCGGCTCCTAGAAGGCAGAAGTGGGCGCTATATCCCGAAAAGAGAAGGGCGTGCAGGAACACCGCCGTTAATCGGTTGAGGTAACGCGGGTGGAGTGTCCGACGATAGGGGCCAGGGGCAACCGACCGGCTCCCTTCGCCCACTCCGAGAGACGTAGCGTGCTCATACGACTTCTGCGGACCTATCTCAGGCCCTACAAGAAAGCCATCACCCTTCTGGTGGCGCTGCAGTTCCTGCAGACCTGCGCCACCCTCTACCTGCCCACGCTGAACGCCGACATCATCGACAACGGTGTCGTGAAGGGTGACACGGGTTACATCCTGTCCTTCGGCGCCCTCATGATCGGCATCTCGCTGGCGCAGGTCGTGTGCAACATCGGCGCCGTGTACTACGGCGCCCGGACCGCCTCCGCGCTCGGCCGGGACGTGCGGGGTGCCGTCTTCGACCGGGTGCAGTCCTTCTCCGCGCGTGAGGTGGGCCACTTCGGGGCGCCCTCGCTCATCACCCGTACGACGAACGACGCCCAGCAGGTCCAGATGCTGGCCCTGATGACGTTCACCCTGATGGTGTCGGCGCCCATCATGTGCGTGGGCGGGATCGTGCTGGCACTCGGTCTGGACGTGCCGCTGTCCGGGGTACTGGTCGCGGTCGTACCGGTGCTCGGCATCTGCGTGACCCTCATCGTGCGCCGGCTGCGCCCGCTGTTCCGGTCGATGCAGGTCCGGCTGGACACGGTGAACCGGGTGCTGCGCGAGCAGATCACCGGCAACCGGGTCATCCGCGCCTTCGTCCGGGACGAGTACGAACAGCGCCGGTTCGGCGGGGCCAACGGCGAGCTGACCGAGATGCAGCTGGCCACCGGCCGGATGCTCGCCCTGATGTTCCCGATCGTCATGACGGTGGTGAACGTCTCGTCCATCGCGGTGGTGTGGTTCGGCGCCCACCGCATCGACAGCGGCGACATGGCCATCGGCGACCTGACCGCGTTCCTCGCCTATCTGATGCAGATCGTCATGTCCGTGATGATGGCCACCTTCATGTTCATGATGGTGCCGCGCGCGGAGGTCTGCGCCGAGCGCATCCAGGAGGTCCTCGGGACCGACTCCAGCGTCGTACCGCCGGTGGCTCCGGTCACCGAGCTGCGCGCGCACGGGCACCTGGAGATCCGGGGCGCGGGCTTCCGCTATCCGGGGGCCGAGGAGCCGGTGCTGAAGTCGATCGACCTGGTGGCCCGGCCGGGCGAGACGACCGCCGTCATCGGCTCCACCGGCAGCGGCAAGTCGACGCTGCTCGGACTCGTCCCCCGGCTCTTCGACAGCACCGAGGGCGAGGTCCTCGTCGACGGCGTGGACGTCCAGCAGGTCGAGCCGCGGCTGCTCGCGAAGACCGTCGGACTCGTGCCCCAGAAGCCGTACCTGTTCGCGGGCACGGTCGCCACCAACCTGCGCTACGGCAACCCCGACGCCACCGACGAGGAGCTGTGGCACGCGCTGGAGGTGGCCCAGGCCGGGGGCTTCGTGCGGAAGCTGGAGGGCGGCCTGGACGCGCCGATCGCGCAGGGCGGCACCAACGTCTCCGGCGGTCAGCGGCAGCGGCTCGCCATCGCCCGCACGCTGGTGCAGCGCCCGGAGATCTACCTCTTCGACGACTCCTTCTCGGCGCTCGACTACGCCACCGACGCCGCCCTGCGCGCCGCGCTGGCCCGGGAGACCGCCGAGGCGACCGTCGTCATCGTCGCCCAGCGCGTGGCGACGATCCGGGACGCCGACCGGATCATCGTGCTGGACGAGGGCCGGGTGGTCGGCTCCGGCCGGCACGCCGAACTGATGGCGACCAACGAGACCTACCGGGAGATCGTGCTCTCCCAGCTGACGGAAGCGGAGGCCGCCTGATGGCCGGGCCCATGGGACGCATGATGGCGGGGGGACCCGACCAGCGCTCGATGGACTTCAAGGGGTCGGGCAAACGGCTCGTCGCCCAGTTCAGACCGGAACGGTTCACCATCTACTGCCTGCTGCTGTGCGTGGTGCTCAGCGTGGGCCTGAGCGTGGTCGGCCCGAAGATCCTCGGCAAGGCCACCGACCTGGTGTTCGCCGGCATCATCGGCCGGCGGATGCCGCAGGGCGCCACCAGGGAGCAGGTGCTCGCCTCCATGCGCGAGCGCGGCCAGGGCCGGGTCGCGGACATGCTCAAGAGCACGGACTTCACTCCCGGCAAGGGCATCGACTTCCATGCCGTCGGGAACATCCTGCTGCTCGCCCTCGGCACGTTCCTGGTCGCGGGCCTGCTGATGGCGGTCGCGACCCGGCTGGTCAACCGGTCCGTCAACCGCACGATGTACCGGATGCGGGAGGACGTGCAGACGAAGCTGTCCCGGCTGCCGCTGTCGTACTTCGACAAGCGCCAGCGCGGTGAGGTGCTGTCCCGGGCGACGAACGACATCGACAACATCGGGCAGACGCTCCAGCAGTCGATGGGCCAGCTGATCAACTCGGTGCTGACCATCGTCGGCGTCCTGGTGATGATGTTCTGGGTCTCCTGGCTGCTGGCGCTGGTCGCGCTCGTCACCGTGCCGCTGTCGTTCGTGGTCGCCACCCGGGTCGGCAAGCGGTCGCAGCCGCACTTCGTGCAGCAGTGGCGCTCCACCGGCAAGCTGAACGCCCACATCGAGGAGATGTACACCGGGCACACCCTGGTGAAGGTGTTCGGACGGCAGGAGGAGTCGGCGCAGCGGTTCGCCGAGCAGAACGAGGCGCTGTACGAGGCCGGGTTCAAGGCGCAGTTCAACAGCGGTGTGATGCAGCCGCTGATGATGTTCGTGTCGAACCTGAACTACGTGCTGGTGGCGGTCGTCGGCGGTCTGCGCGTCGCTTCCGGCGCCCTCTCCATCGGTGACGTCCAGGCGTTCATCCAGTACTCGCGCCAGTTCTCCATGCCGTTGACGCAGGTCGCGTCGATGGCGAACCTGGTGCAGTCGGGTGTCGCCTCGGCGGAGCGGGTCTTCGAACTCCTCGACGCCGAGGAGCAGGAGGCGGACCCGGTGCCCGCCGAGCGGCCGGCACAGCTGCGCGGGCGGGTGCGCCTGGAGCACGTGTCGTTCCGGTACGACCCGGAGAAGCCGCTGATCGAGGACCTGTCGCTCACGGTCGAGCCGGGGCACACGGTGGCGATCGTCGGCCCGACCGGTGCCGGCAAGACCACGCTGGTCAATCTGCTGATGCGGTTCTACGACGTCTCCGGCGGCCGGATCACCCTGGACGGCGTGGACGTCCGGAGGATGACCCGGGACGAACTGCGGGCCGGGATCGGCATGGTGCTCCAGGACACCTGGCTGTTCGGCGGCACCATCGCGGAGAACATCGCGTACGGCGCGACGCGCGAGGTCACCCGGGGCGAGATCGAGGACGCGGCGCGGGCCGCGCACGCGGACCGCTTCATCCGTACGCTGCCCGACGGGTACGACACGGTGATCGACGACGAGGGCACGGGCGTCAGCGCCGGTGAGAAGCAGCTGATCACCATCGCCCGGGCGTTCCTGTCCGACCCGGTGATCCTGGTGCTGGACGAGGCGACGAGTTCCGTGGACACGCGTACGGAGGTGCTGATCCAGAAGGCGATGGCCAAGCTGGCGGCCGGCCGGACGTCGTTCGTGATCGCGCACCGGCTGTCGACGATCCGGGACGCCGACACGATCCTCGTGATGGAGAACGGGTCGATCGTCGAACAGGGCGCGCACACGGAGCTGTTGGCGGCCGACGGGGCGTACGCCCGGCTGTACAAGGCCCAGTTCGCGCAGGCCGTGGCCGAGGTGGACTAGGGCCCACGGGGCACGGGGCACGGGGGGCCGCCGCACGGCGGTCCCCCGTCAGTCCAGGTAGCCCCTCAGCTGGTCCGCGAAGGCGTGGTCCCGGAGCTTGTTGAGGGTCTTGGACTCGATCTGCCGTATCCGCTCTCGCGTCACGCCGAAGATGCGCCCTATCTCCTCCAGCGTGCGCGGACGCCCGTCGGCCAGTCCGTACCGCAGCTGGACGACCTTGCGCTCCCGCTCGCCCAGTGTGGACAGCACCGCCTCCAGGTGCTCGCGCAGCAGCAGGAACGCCGC
>NZ_JBEZBT010000034.1:0-84671 GCF_040647235.1 Streptomyces sp. NPDC042638 | reverse complement strand
TCCTCCGCCCGCCCCGGCTCCTCCGCCCGCCCCGGCTCCTCCGCCCGCCCCGGCTCCTCCGCCCGCCCCGGCTTCTCCGTCGGCCCCGTCTCGGGCTCCGGCTCCTTGCCGGGCTCCGGCTTCTCCGGCAGCTCCGCCGCCAGGGCGGCGGCGCTTCGCACGAGCGGCAGCGCCAGCAGCGCGCCGACGCCCTCGCCGACCTTCACCCCCTGCCGCAGCAACGGCTCCAGGGCCATCCGGTCCAGCGCCTTCGCCTGCCCCGGTTCCCCGCTGTCGTGCCCGGCCAGCCACCAGTCCGGCGCCCGGAACGCGACCCGCTGGGCGACCAGCGCGCACGCGGCGGCCACGACCCCGTCGAGCAGCACCGGCACCTTCCGTACCGCGCACTGCAGCAGGAACCCGGTCATCGCCGCCAGGTCCGCCCCGCCCACGGCCGCCAGCAGCTGCAGCTGGTCCCCGAGCACCGGCCGCGCCCGGCGCAGCGCGTCCCGGACCGCCGCACACTTGCGCATCCAGGCCAGGTCGTCGATCGCGAGCCCGCCGCGCCCGGTCACCACGGACGCGTCGGTGCCGCACAGCGCGGCGATCAGCACCGCCGCCGGGGTCGTCCCGCCCACGCTGACATCGCCGAGCACGACGAGATCGGTCCCCGAGTCGGCCTCCTCGTCGGCGATCGCGACACCGGCCCGCAGGGCGGCCTCGGCCTCGTCCGCGGTGAGCGCGTCCTCGACGTCGATACGGCCGCTGCCCCGCCGTACCCGGTGTCGCACCACGTCCTTCGGGAACGCGTCCGGCGCGCAGTCCAGGGCCATGTCCACGACCCGTACGGGCACCTCCAGCCGGCGCGCGAGCACGGCCACCGGGCTCGCGCCCTCCAGCACCGCCCGCACCAGCTGCTCCGCGCCGCCCGCGGGCCGCGCCGAGACGCCCAGCTCCGCGATGCCGTGGTCACCGGCGAACAGCACCACACGCGGCCGGTCCACGGGTCGTACCGGCACCTCGCCGCGCGCGGCGGCCAGCCACTCGCCCAGCTCGTCCAGGCGGCCCAGCGCCCCGGGCGGCACGATCTGGCGCTCACGCCGGGCTTCGGCGTCACGGCGCACGCCCCCGTCCGGGCGCTCGATCAGATCGGTGAAGTCGTCCAGATTAAGGCTGCTCATTCGCCGAACAGTACCGCTCGTGAGCGAACACCCCGGCGCCACATCGCCACCACACACCCACGACGTCTTTGCACCTCAGACCGGTATCCCATACGTTCCGCTTTGCCGCGGAATGTCGCACAGGGAGCCGCCCATGCCGACCTCGCCCCTCACCCCGCAGATCACCACCCCCCACGACCCCTTCCAGGAGCCGCGCCGCGAGGACTGCCCCTGGTGCGGCTCCCGGAGCCTGCGCACCCGGCTGCGCGCGCCCGACCCGCTGCGCCACCGGCCGGGCACGTTCGCCGTCGACCAGTGCGGCGACTGCGCCCACGCCTTCCAGAACCCCCGGCTCACCGCGGAAGGGTTCGCCTTCTTCCACCGGGACTTCTACGAACGGCAGCTGGAGGAGTTCACCGCGCGCGTCCTGTCCCCCGAAGCGGTCCGGCGCCGCCACCGCGCCACCGCGTGGCGGCTGTCCGCGCTGCGCGAACCGGAGAGCTGGCTGGACGTCGGCACGGGGCACGCCCGCTTCCCCGAGGCGGCCAAGGAGTTCTTCCCGTACACGAGTTTCGACGGGCTGGATCCGACGGCCAGGGTCGAGCAGGCCCTGCTGGAGGGCCGCGTGGAGGAGGCGCACCGCGGCTATCTGACGACCCCCGGCACCGTGGCCCGGCTGCGCGCCCGCTACGACGTCGTCACCATGTTCCACCATCTGCAGCACGCCCCCGACCCGCGCGCCGAACTCCGCGCCGCGCTGACCGTCCTGCGTCCCGGCGGCCACCTGGTCGTCGAGGTGCCCGACCCGCGCTGCGCGTTCGCCGCGCTGCTCGGCAGGTGGTGGCTCCCCTACGGCCAGCCGCGCCACCTCCACCTGGTGCCGCGGGCCAACCTGTGCGCGGAACTCCAATACCTGGGCTGCACGGTCCTGGTCACGGACCGCAGTACCGCGCACATCCCCTACGACCTGTCAGCCGCCCTCTCCCTGGCCCTGGTCCACACCCACCCGGTGGTCCAGCTGGCGGCGACACCCGCGCTGGACCTGGCCGCCGCCCTGGACCGCCTGCTGGCACCCCTGCTGCGCCGTACGCCGTTCTCCAACGCGTACCGGGTCGTGGCCCGCAAGGAGGCCCGCAAGGAGGCCCGTACGGAGGCCGGTACGGAGGCCCGCTGACCGCGGCCTCACCCCCTGAGCACCAGCGCCTGCCCGGCCACCACCAGCAGCACCTGCTCGCACTGGTCCGCGAACATCGCGTTCAGACGGCCCAGTTCGTCCCGGTAGCGGCGGCCGGAGGCGGTGGCCGGGACGATCCCCGACCCCACCTCGTTGGACACGGCCACCACGGTCCGCCGGGTGCGGCGCACCGCCCGCGTCAGCTCCCGCACCCGCTCCCGCAACGCCTGCTCGCCGCCACCCGCCCACTCCGCGTCGTCCCACGCCCCGACGGAGTCCATCACGTCCGTCAGCCACAGCGAGAGACAGTCGATCAGCAGCGGCGGCCCCTCCTCGGCCAGCAGCGGCACCAGATCCGTCGTCTCCGTCGTACGCCACGACCCCGGCCGCCGCTCCCGGTGCGCCTCCACCCGGGCCGCCCACTCGCCGTCCCCGCCGCGCGTGCCGCCCGTCGCCACGTACAGCACGCCCGGGAACGTCGCCAGCCGCCGCTCCGCCTCCACCGACTTGCCCGAGCGCGCCCCGCCCAGCACCAGCGTCCGGCGGGGTACGTCCGGCACCTCCTCGTACGCCCCCACCATGAGGGTCGTACCGTCCGGTACCGCCCGCGCCCCGGCCGCCGCGAGCCGGCGCCGCAACTCCGGGCCGGGCGGCACGTCGTGGCCGAGATGGACGGCGAGGACGTCCGTCGCGGGCCCCACCGAGCCGACCGCGCGCAGCCGGGCGAGCGCGTCGGGGCGCCCCACGACGTCCGCCAGGACCATGTCGTACGACTCCGCCGTCGCCTCCTCCAGGCCGGCCGGCGCCCCGCCCGGCGGCAGATACAGCAGCCGCTGCCCGTCCGGCCCGGTCACCGCGTACCCGGTGCCGCCCGCGTCCATCGCCACCGCCCGCACCCGATGCCCCGTGAGCAGCGCCAACTCCCGTCCGTCCGGCACCCGTCCGGGCTGCGGCAGCCCGGCCGGCACCTCCACCGCCGGGCCGTCGTGCGGATGCGACAGCAGCACCTGCCGTACCCCGCCCAGCGAATGCCCGGCGCGCGCCGCCGCGAACGCCGCGCCCGGTGTCAGGTCGAGCAGGAGTGCGCCGTCCACGAGCACCGCGGTCGCGGCCCGTGCGTCCGGCCCGAGCGCGGTCGCGCAGGCGGCACAGGAGCAGTCGGGGTGCGGCAGGCCCGCGGGGGAACCGGTACCGAGCAGAGTGATTTCCACGGACCGATTTTCGCCTGTCCCAGCAGGTCTTGCGCTTCCGGCTAGGCTGCCGACAGGTGTCGCATCGAAGGAGGCCCACATGACGGCATGGACGTGGCGGTTCGAGAAGGCCGACGGCACGGAGGTCCAGCCCGCCGTGCAGCCCGAGGAGTTCACCACGCAGGGGGACGCCGAGTCCTGGGTCGGTGAGCACTGGAAGGCGCTGCGGGAGGGCGGGGCCGACCAGGTGCGGCTGTTCGAGGAGAGCAGCGAGATCTACGGGCCGATGAGCCTGCACGCCGAGGCGTGACCCGAGGGGCGGCGGGTGAGGAGGGCCTTCCTCCTCACTGCTCGCCCAGCGTCACCTCGGCCGTCTCCTCGGAGCCGTCGCGCACGTACCGCACCGGCGTCCGTGCGCCCGGCCGGGCCGCCGCCAGTGCCTCGGCGAGCGAGGTGATGGTGGTGACGGGCCGGCCGCCCAGCCTGGTGATGATGTCGCCGGGGCGCAGGCCCGCCCGGTCGGCCGCGCCGCCGCCGCGGACGCTGACCACCGCCACCCCGGCCGGCCGGTAGCTGTCGTCCACGACCGTCCGCGCGGTGATGTCGAGGGCCGCCCGCCCGGAGTCGACGACCTTGCCGTTCCTGATGATCTGGCCGGCGACCGTCCGCACCATCGACACCGGGATCGCGAACCCGATGCCGGGCGCCGCGCTCCCGAGGCCCGGGTCGGCCGCGGCGAGCGTCGGGATGCCGACCACCTGTCCGTCGAGGTTGACCAGGGCGCCGCCGCTGTTGCCCGGGTTGATCGCGGCCGACGTCTGCACCATGTTCGCGATCGTCGCGCCCGTACCGCCGCCCTCGCTGCCCTCGCTGACGGTCCGTCCGGTCGCCGAGACGATGCCCTCGGTCACGCTGGACGACAGCCCGAGCGGGGACCCCATGGCCAGCACGATGTGCCCGACCTCCACCTTCTCGGAGTTCCCGAACGCCGCCGGCTTCAGCCCGTCCGGCACCCTGTCCAGCTTGATCACGGCGAGGTCCTGCTCGGGGTAGGAGTAGACCAGGCTCGCGGTGAGCGGATCCTCGTCGTTGGCCGTGGTCACCTGGAAGGTCTTCTCCGTGCCGACCACGTGCGCGTTGGTGACGATGTGCCCCCTGTCGTCGTACACCACCCCGGAGCCCAGGTCGTGGCTCGCCTGGATCTGCACGACCGACGGCAGTACCTCCTTGATGACCCGCTGGTACTGCGCCTGCAGATCGCCCGCGGCCATCGCCGCGCCCGCCCGCGTGGTCGCCGGGGCGTCGCGCCCCGCCTGGGCGGAGGGGCCGGAGCAGCCCGCGGCGAGGACCGCGCAGCACACCAGCGCGGCGGCGGAGACGGTCGCCCGGAGGGCGTACGCGCGGGTACGGGAGGAGCTGACGTCCATGCCCCGAGTCTCACCGTGCCGTGATCACCCGGCCCGCCCTGTTGCCCCGAACGGGCTCAGCCCCGTACCCCGCACAGATGCAGCAGCGCCGCCACCCCGCGGTAGGGGTCCGTGCGCCCGGCCCGTTCCTCGGCGGCGAGCAGCGTCTCCAGGTCGTCCGGTATCGGCGCGTCGTCCGCCGCGGTGTCCGTGAACACCCGCACGCCGTACCAGGCGTGCAGCGGGGCGGCGATGCCGTCGAGGGTGGCGGCGAGAGCCGTGAGCCGGTCGGCCCGTACGTCCAGGCCGAGGCGGTTGGTGTAGGTCGTGGTGTCGAAGGCGGACAGGGCGCCCGCCCAGTCCCCGGACAGCCCGGGGCGCATGGCGAGCGCGTCGCCGTTGCGGACGAGGAGGGAGAGGAGACCACCGGGGGCCAGCACCCGGGCCAGGCCCGCAACCAGCGGGTCGGGCTCCTCGACGTACATCAGCACGCCGTGGCACAGCACCACGTCGAAGCTGCCCGGCAGGAAGTGCACACCGGTGTCCCGCCCGTCGCCCTGCACCAGGCGCACCCGCTCCCGGATGCCCTCCGGCTCCCGGGCCACGGCCTCGCGGGCCGCGGCGATCATCGTCGTGTCCTGCTCGACCCCGGTCACCTGGTGGCCGAGCCGGGCCAGCCGCAGCGCCTGCGTGCCCTGGCCCATGCCCACGTCGAGCACCCGAAGCCGCTGCCCGACCGGGAACCGCCCGGATATCTGCTCGTCCAGCTGCCGGGCCACCAGCTCCTGGCGTACGACATCGCGCAGGCCGCCCAGCCCGTGCAGCCAGGCGTCGGCCGCACCCCGGGTGAAAGCGTCAGCGCTCAGGGCCGCTCTCCGCGCTTGACCTGCGGCTTGGGCAGCCGGAGCCGGCGCATCTGCAGCGACCGCATCAGGGCGTAGGCGACCGCGCCGCGCGTGTTCTCGTTCGGGAAGCGCTCCTTGAGCCGCTTCTTCAGCCGGAAGCCGCTGACGCCCGCGTCCAGCACGATCAGCACGATCACGATCAGCCACAGCAGCAGCGCGATGCTCTGGATCGCCGGCACCCGCACCACGCTCAGCACGAGGATCACGACGGCGAGCGGCAGGAAGAACTCGGCCACGTTGAACCGCGAGTCCGTCCAGTTCCTGGCGAACTTGCGGACCGGGCCCTTGTCCCGGGCCGGGAGGTAGCGCTCGTCGCCGCTGGCCAGCGCCTGGCGCTGTCGCTCCAGGGCCTGCCGCCGCTCCTCGCGCTGGCGCTTCGAGGCCTCCTTGCGGTTCGTGGGGGTGCTGGCGACGCTGCGGCGCTGGGACTGGGCCTCACTGCGCTTGGGCGTGGGCCGTCCCTTGGGGGCCTGCGGGTCACGGGTCTGCTTGGAGAGGGTCACCTGCGCCTTGTCGGCGGTCGGGGCCTTCTCTTCCTTGGCACGGCTACGGAACACAAAACCCAAGGGTACGGGCTGCACCCGCATGGACCCCAGCCCGGTCGGGAACGATCCGGCAACACCGGACGTCTCCAGGGGACAGAAGGGGGCACACACAGACTCCGGTGGGATCACCTACTCCTCACGCCGGAGCGGTACGGACCGCAGTCGTCCTCGGGGATGAGCGCATCACCCCGCGAACAGTGCGGTAATGGAGACAGGGCCCGTACTGTGGGTCCTGTCGCAGGATCTGTGAGCCGGAGTCCGTCAGAAGGGGGCGCGCGAAGCCCATGAGCGGTGTCATGAAGCGTATGGGGATGATCTTCCGCGCGAAGGCGAACAAGGCCCTTGACCGGGCCGAGGACCCGCGCGAGACCCTCGATTACTCCTACCAGAAGCAGCTGGAGCTGCTGCAGAAGGTGCGGCGCGGTGTCGCCGACGTGGCGACCAGCCGCAAGCGCCTGGAACTCCAGCTCAACCAGCTGCAGCAGCAGTCCACCAAGCTGGAGGACCAGGGCCGCAAGGCGCTCGCGCTCGGCCGCGAGGACCTCGCCCGCGAGGCGCTGTCCCGCCGCGCCGCCCTCCAGCAGCAGGTCACCGACCTGGAGACGCAGCACGCGACCCTGCAGGGTGAGGAGGAGAAGCTCACCCTCGCGGCCCAGCGCCTCCAGGCCAAGGTGGACGCCTTCCGCACGAAGAAGGAGACCATCAAGGCCACCTACACCGCCGCCCAGGCCCAGACCCGCATCGGCGAGGCGTTCTCCGGCATCTCGGAGGAGATGGGCGACGTCGGCCTCGCCATCCAGCGCGCCGAGGACAAGACCGCCCAGCTCCAGGCCCGGGCCGGCGCCATCGACGAGCTGCTCGCCTCCGGTGCCCTGGACGACCAGTCCGGCATGGCCAAGGACGACATCCAGGCCGAGCTGGACCGGCTCAGCGGTGGTACGGATGTAGAGCTGGAACTGCAGCGCATGAAGGCCGAGCTGGCCGGGGGCTCCCCGCAGCAGGCCATCGAGGGCGGCACCGGCCAGGGGCAGTCCCAGCAGCAGCCGCAGGACACCCCGCGCTTCGACAAGCAGTAGCCCGGCGCCGGGGCCCGAGCCGAGGAGGCCGACGTGATCGTACGGATCATGGGGGAGGGCCAGGTGAGGCTGGACGACGCCCACCTCGCCGAGCTGAACAAGCTGGACGACGAGCTGCTGGCCGAGGTGGAGAGCGGTGACGGCGCGGGCTTCCGCCGCACGCTCACCGCTCTCCTGGACGCCGTCCGCCGGCTCGGCACTCCGCTGCCGGACGACGCCCTGGAACCCTCCGGGCTGATCCTGCCGTCGCCCGACGCGACCCTGGAGGAGGTCCGGGAACTGCTCAGCGACGAGGGGCTGATCCCGGGCTGAGCCCTCCGCCGGTCAGCCCGGGGTGAACCAGCTGTTGTCCTCTGCCGCCGGGCGCCGGTGAGTGGTCCGGGCTGTGGCCGCTCCCGTGCGCGGGGGCACGTGGCTGACCGGTGTGCGAACGGCGCCGTACTGTTCCTCCGTGAGCACTCTCGAACGTGCCCGGTGCGGCCTCAGCGCCCACCCGCTGGCGCTGGACGCGGCCATCGCGGCGGGCGTGCTGTTCTGCATGGTCGTGGGGTCCTTCGTCGTGCCCCGCGGCGAGCACGGCGTGACCTGGGGCGTCCGCACCCCCGCCGCCCTCAGCCTCCTCCTCATGCTGATCGGCGCGGCGGCGCTCGTCCTGCGCCGGCGCCGGCCCCGCGCGGTCCTGGCCGTCACCGGCACGGTCTCGGTGGTGGAGCTGGTCACCGGCGACCCGCGCGCCCCGGTCGCCATGTCCGCCGTCGTCGCCCTGTACACCGTCGCCGCCACCACCGACCGGCGCACCACCTGGCGGTTCGGCCTGCTCACCATGACCGGGCTGACGGCCGCCGCCATGCTCGCCGGTCCGCTGCCCTGGTACGCCCAGGAGAACCTCGGCGTCCTCGCCTGGACCGGCATCGGCGCCACCGCGGGTGACGCCGTGCGCAGCAGGCGCGCGGTCGTCCAGGCCATCAGGGACCGCGCGGAGCGCGCCGAACGCACCCGCGAGGAGGAGGCCCGCCGCCGGGTCGCCGAGGAGCGGCTGCGCATCGCCCGCGATCTGCACGACGTCGTCGCCCATCACATCGCCCTGGTGAACGTGCAGGCCGGCGTCGCCGCCCACATCATGGACAAGCGGCCCGACCAGGCCAAGGAGGCCCTCGCGCACGTCCGTGAGGCCAGCCGCAGCGCGCTGAACGAGCTGCGTGCCACGGTCGGCCTGCTCCGCCAGTCCGGCGACCCCGAGGCCCCCACCGAGCCGGCCCCCGGCCTGAGCCGCCTGGAGGAGCTGGCCGACACCTTCCGCAGCGCCGGTCTGCCGGTGGCCGTCGCCTGGGCCGACCAGGGCGGCGAACTCCCGGCCGCCGTCGATCTGGCCGCCTACCGGATCGTCCAGGAGGCCCTGACCAACGTGCGCAAGCACGCGGGATCCGAGGCCGAGGCCGAGGTGAGCGTCGTACGCGCCGGACCGAACCTGGAGGTCACCGTCCTCGACGACGGCCCCGGAAAGCCGGGCTCGCCCGAGGACGGCGGCGGGCACGGGCTGCTCGGGATGCGCGAGCGGGTCACCGCGCTCGGCGGCACCCTGACCACCGGACCCCGCTACGGCGGCGGCTTCCGCGTCCATGCGATCCTGCCGGTCATGACGACGACGGTCCCGGGGGAGCCCGTATGACGATCCGTGTCCTGCTCGCCGACGACCAGGCACTGCTGCGCAGCGCGTTCCGGGTACTGGTCGACTCCGAGTCCGACATGGAGGTGGTGGGGGAGGCGTCCGACGGTGCGGAGGCGGTCCGGCTGGCCGGGGAGCACGTCCCCGACGTCGTCCTCATGGACATCCGGATGCCCGGCACCGACGGTCTCGCCGCCACCCGGCTGATCAGCGCCGACCCGGCCCTCGCACAGGTCCGCGTGGTCATCCTGACCACCTTCGAGGTGGACGACTACGTCGTCCAGGCGCTGCGTGCCGGTGCCTCCGGCTTCCTCGGCAAGGGCAGCGAGCCGGAGGAACTGCTGAACGCCATCCGGGTCGCGGCGGGCGGTGAGGCACTGCTGTCTCCCACCGCCACCAAGGGCCTGATCGCCCGCTTCCTGGCCCGGGGCGACGACGACCGCCTCGACCCCGCCGGCGCCGAGCGGCTCGGCGCGCTCACCGGCAGGGAGCGGGAGGTCCTCGTCCAGGTCGCCGGCGGCCACTCCAACGACGAGATCGCCGAGCGCCTGGCGGTCAGCCCGCTGACGGTGAAGACGCACGTCAACCGGGCCATGGCCAAGCTGGGCGCGCGGGACCGGGCGCAGCTCGTCGTGATCGCGTACGAGTCGGGGCTGGTACGTCCGAGGATGGAGTGATCTCCACCCGCGTGTACTGCGCGGGGAGTAGGGGCCGGATAAGGAACTGGACCTGGGGCCTACGGACCGGCCGTCCGGCATGGCCCAGGGTGGTGAGGTGGGCGCTCACCGGCGTCCCCGCCGCTTCTGCCGCTCCCAGAAGAGAGACCCTCATCCATGTCCTGGCTGTCGAGATTCAGCCTCCGGCAACGGGCCCTCGTCGGCCTGATGTCGCTCATCGCGCTCGTCTTCGGGCTGATCGCGATACCCCAGATCAAGCAGCAGCTGCTGCCCACCATCAACCTGCCCATGGTGTCGGTGATCGCGCCGTACCAGGGCGCCTCGCCCGACGTGGTCGAGAAGCAGGTCGTCGAGCCGATCGAGGACAACCTCCAGGCCGTCGACGGTGTCACCGGGGTGACCTCCACCGCCAGTGAGGGCAACGCCGTGATCATGGCGTCCTTCGACTACGACAACGACACCAAGCGGATCGTCTCCGACGTCCAGCAGGCCGTGAACCGGGCCCGCAACCGGCTCCCGGACGACGTCGACCCGCAGGTCGTCTCCGGCTCCACGGACGACATGCCCACGGTCGTCCTCGCCGTCACCTCCGACAAGGACCAGCAGGCCCTCGCCGACCAGCTCGACACGACGGTCGTGCCGGCCCTGAAGGGCATCGGCGGCGTCGGCCGCGTCCAGGTCATGGGCGTCCGTGACATCCAGGTCGCCGTCACCCCCGACGACGCGAAGCTCGCGCGGGCGGGTCTCACCCCGGCGGCGCTCGGCCAGGCCCTGCAGGCGGGCGGCGCGACCGTGCCGGCCGGCTCCTTCGACGAGGACGGCGCCAACCGCACCGTCCAGGTGGGCGGCGGTTTCACCTCGCTGCGGCAGATCCAGGACCTGATGGTCACCGGTGCGGACGGCAGGAAGCCCGTAC
Organism: Streptomyces sp. NPDC042638; assembly: GCF_040647235.1. NCBI lineage: Bacteria > Bacillati > Actinomycetota > Actinomycetes > Kitasatosporales > Streptomycetaceae > Streptomyces > Streptomyces sp. NPDC042638. Next base: position 73,977 of record NZ_JBEZBT010000034.1, on the reverse strand, counting down.
GGCTCGGTGCCGTGGCCGCCGTCGAGGAGCGGCCGGCCCCGGCCGACTCCATCACCCGCACCGACGGCAGGCCCAGCCTCGCCGTCAACGTGACCATGGACCACGACGGCAGCGCGGTCTCCATCTCCGACGCGGTCAAGGACAAGCTGCCCGGTCTGCGCCAGGATCTCGGCAGGGGCGCGAAGCTCACGGTCGTCAGCGACCAGGGCCCGGCCGTGTCCAAGTCCATCAAGGGCCTCACCACGGAGGGCGCGCTCGGCCTGCTCTTCGCGGTCCTGGTGATCCTTCTCTTCCTCGCCTCGATCCGCTCCACGCTCGTCACGGCGGTCTCCATCCCGCTGTCCGTCGTGCTCGCGCTGATCGTGCTGTGGACCCGCGGCCTGTCGCTCAACATGCTCACGCTGGGCGCGCTGACCATCGCCATCGGCCGGGTCGTCGACGACTCGATCGTGGTCCTGGAGAACATCAAGCGGCACCTCGGCTACGGCGAGGAACGCAAGGAGGCCATCCTCACCGCGGTGCGCGAGGTGGCCGGCGCGGTCACCTCCTCCACCCTCACCACGGTCGCCGTGTTCCTGCCGATCGGCCTGGTCGGCGGCATGGTGGGCGCCCTGTTCGGCTCGTTCAGCATCACGGTGACGGCCGCCCTGCTGGCCTCCCTGCTGGTCTCGCTGACGGTCGTACCGGTCCTGTCGTACTGGTTCCTGCGCGCCCCCAAGGGCACCCCCGAGGACGCGGCGGAGGCCCGCCGCGAGGCCGAGGAGAAGGAAGCGAACAGCCGCCTCCAGCGCGCCTACGTGCCCGTCCTGCGGTTCGCCACCCGGCGCCGCCTCACCAGCGTGCTGATCGCGATCGTCGTCCTCGTGGTCACGTTCGGCATGGGCGGCCTGCTGAAGACGAACTTCTTCGACCAGGGCGAGCAGGAGGTGCTCACCGTCAAGCAGAAGCTGAGGCCCGGCACCAGCCTGGCCGCCACCGACGCGCAGGCGAAGAAGGTCGAGAAGCTGCTGGCCTCCACCGACGGCGTGCGGGACTACCAGGTCACCGTCGGCTCCTCCGGCTTCATGGCGGCCTTCGGCGGCGGCACCGACACCAACCAGGCGTCGTACCAGGTGATGCTGGCGGACTCGGCGTCGTACGACGACGTCCAGCGGCACATCGAGGACGGCCTGAAGAAGCTGAAGGGCATCGGGACGACCACCGTGTCGGCCGGTGACGGCTTCGGCAGCCAGGACCTGAGCGTGGTGGTCAAGGCGTCCGACGCGAAGGTGCTGCGGACGGCCGCGGAGCAGGTCCGCTCCACGGTCGCCGGCCTCGACCACGTCACGGACGTCAGCAGCGACCTGGCGCAGAGCGTGCCGCGGATCTCGGTCCGGGCGAACGCCGGGGCGGCGGCGGCCGGCTTCGACAACCAGAAGCTGGGCGCCGCGGTGGCACAGGCCGTGCGCGGTACGACGGCGGCCAAGGCGGTCCTGGATGACACCGAGCGCGATGTCGTCGTGACCTCGGCCGACCCCGCGACCACGCCGGCCCAGCTCAGGAACCTGCGCCTCGGGCCGGTGAAGCTCGGTGACATCGCCACGGTGAAGCTGGTGGACGGCCCGGTGTCCATGACCCGTATCGACGGGCAGCGCGCGGCCACCGTCACCGCCAGGCCGACGGGTGACAACACCGGTGCGATCAGCGGAAAGCTCCAGTCGAAGATCAAGGCCCTGAAGCTCCCTGCGGGCGCCACGGCCGAGATCGGCGGGGTCAGCTCGGACCAGGACGACGCGTTCAAGAACCTGGGCCTGGCCATGCTGGCGGCCATCGCGATCGTCTTCATGCTGCTGGTCGCGACCTTCCGTTCGCTGGCCCAGCCGCTGATCCTGCTGGTCTCCGTCCCCTTCGCGGCGACGGGCGCGATCGGCCTGCTGGTCGCGACCGGAACCCCGATGGGCGTGCCCGCGATGATCGGCATGCTGATGCTGATCGGCATCGTGGTGACCAACGCGATCGTGCTGATCGACCTGATCAACCAGTACCGCGGACAGGGCTACGGCGTGGTGGAGGCCGTGATCGAGGGCGGCCGGCACCGGCTCCGGCCGATCCTGATGACGGCGCTGGCGACCATCTTCGCCCTGCTGCCGATGGCCCTGGGCGTCACCGGCGAGGGCGGCTTCATCGCCCAGCCCCTGGCCGTGGTCGTCATCGGCGGTCTGATCACCTCGACCCTGCTGACCCTGCTCCTCGTGCCCACGCTCTACGCGATGCTGGAGCTGCGCAAGGAGCGCCGGGCCCGGAAACGGGCGGCCAAGCGGGAGGGCGTCCAGCCGGAGACGCGCGAACCGGCGGGTGTCTGAACGCACCGGGACCCGGCGGGCGTCTGAACGCACCGGGACCCGGCGGGCGTCTGAACGCACCGGGACCCGGAGGGTGTCTCGACCGGCGGCGGCCCGGCGGGGTGTCGAACACACCGAGGCCCGGCCCCCTCACCAGGGGGCCGGGCCTCGGCCATGACCGGAGTGCTACGGCAGCGCCAGCATCCGCTCCAGCGCCAGCTTGGCGAACGCCTCCGTCTCCTTGTCGACCTCGATCCGGTTGACCAGGTTGCCCTCGGCCAGGGACTCCAGGGCCCAGACCAGGTGGGGCAGGTCGATGCGGTTCATGGTCGAGCAGAAGCAGACCGTCCTGTCGAGGAAGACGACCTCCTTGCCCTCGGGGGCGAAACGGTTCGCCAGGCGGCGGACCAGGTTCAGCTCGGTGCCGATGGCCCACTTGGAACCGGCCGGGGCGGCTTCGAGGGCCTTGATGATGTACTCGGTCGAGCCGACGTGGTCCGCGGCGGCCACCACCTCGTGCCGGCACTCGGGGTGCACCAGGACGTTCACGCCGGGGATGCGTGCGCGGACGTCGTTCACCGAGTCCAGGCTGAACCGGCCGTGGACCGAGCAGTGGCCGCGCCACAGGATCATCTTCGCGGCGCGCAGCTCGTCCGCCGTGAGGCCGCCGTTCGGCTTGTGCGGGTTGTAGACCACGCAGTCGTCCAGGGACATGCCCATGTCCCGGACGGCGGTGTTGCGGCCCAGGTGCTGGTCGGGCAGGAAGAGCACCTTCTCGCCCTGCTCGAAGGCCCAGTCCAGGGCCCGCTTGGCGTTGGAGGAGGTGCAGATGGTGCCGCCGTGTTTGCCGGTGAAGGCCTTGATGTCGGCGGAGGAGTTCATGTACGACACCGGCACGACCTGCCCGGCGACGCCCGCCTCGGTCAGCACGTCCCAGCACTCGGCGACCTGCTCGGCCGTCGCCATGTCGGCCATGGAGCAGCCGGCGGCGAGGTCGGGCAGGACGACCTTCTGGTCGTCGGACGTCAGGATGTCCGCGGACTCGGCCATGAAGTGCACACCGCAGAAGACGATGTACTCGGCCTCCGGGCGGGCGGCGGCGTCCCGGGCCAGCTTGAAGGAGTCGCCCGTGACGTCGGCGAACTGGATGACCTCGTCGCGCTGGTAGTGGTGGCCGAGCACGAAGACCTTGTCGCCGAGCTTCTCCTTGGCCGCGCGGGCGCGCGCCACCAGGTCGGGATCGGACGGCGACGGCAGGTCACCGGGGCACTCGACGCCCCGCTCGCTCTTCGGGTCGGCCTCACGGCCGAGCAGCAACAGGGCGAGCGGAGTCGGCTGCACGTCGAGCTCCGGGGTCTGGGCGGTGGTCACGACACGCACCCTTTCTACTTTTCGTCTAACTGACGCTATCTATCATAACCGCTTCACGTCACTTTGACGATGGCCATAACGTCCGTGTGACGTGAATCCCGCCGAGGGCCCTCCGCGGCTCGCTGTCCGCCCGACGGGGCATGTGCGAGCATGAGGAAGGAAGAAACAACGCGACAACGCGAATGCCCGGCCCGGAATGAATCCGCGGAAACGCCGGTTGCACTCGTCGGCAAGCAGTCTCCGTACAACCCGGGAGAGATGTAGATGTCCGTATCGGACGAGACCACCACCGTCACCGACGGCATCATCCTGACCGACGCCGCCGCGGCCAAGGTGAAGGCCCTGCTCGACCAGGAAGGCCGTGACGACCTCGCGCTGCGCGTCGCCGTCCAGCCCGGCGGCTGCTCCGGCCTGCGCTACCAGCTCTTCTTCGACGAGCGCTCGCTCGACGGCGACGTGGAGAAGGACTTCGGCGGGGTCAAGGTCGTCACGGACCGCATGAGCGCTCCGTACCTGGGCGGCGCCACCGTCGACTTCGTGGACACGATCGAGAAGCAGGGCTTCACGATCGACAACCCCAACGCGACCGGCTCCTGCGCCTGCGGCGACTCCTTCAGCTGACGGGCTCGGCCGGCGGACCGAGGTCCGACGGCCTGACGGTTTCGACGAAGGCGGCGGTCCCCTCCCCGGGGGCCGCCGCCTTCTGTCCGTCCGGGCGGGTCAGCGCGGCTGTGCCGACGCGTCCGGCCTGAGCGTGCCCGGCTCCGCCCTCCGCACCGCCCTGCCGTCCGATCCGACCACCGTCCGCCCGTCCAGCGGCGCGTCCAGCCGTACGGTCTTCACGTACTCCACGGCCATCAGTACGCACACCCTGTCCGGCCAGGGCGTCTCGGTGACCGTCACGGTCACCCGGTCGCCGCTCTCTTGTGCCCGCGCCCGGTAGTCGGCGCACACCCCGCCGAAGAAGCTCACGTTCAGGGTCCGCCCGTCGGCCGTGTAGGCGTCCACCCGCACGTCGCGGCTCTTGCCGGGGGCCCCGGAGGCCCGGGGCTCCGGGGGTGCGGACGACGAGGGTACGGGTGCTGAGGGTGCGGACGACGAGGGTGCGGACGACGAGCCCAGGTACTCCGGGTCCACCGCCGGATACGTCACCGTGAAATCGCCGCCCGACGCGGCCCCCCGCACCCGGAACAGCCAGGACGGCACCAGCGTCTGCCGCCCGGCGACGGAGTGCGCGGCCAGCCCGAACACCGCCCTGTCGACCGTGACCGTGTTCCCGGCCGGCCCCGGCGTCGCCTTCGGCGCTCCCGTGGACGCGCCGCACGGCTGCTCCAGCCGGTCCTTCAGCGGTACCGGGCTCGCGCACCCGCCGATCCCCATTCGGTGGCCGTCTCCCGCCGCCCTGTTCATCAGCGTCAGCGTCCTGGCCGCGTTCAGCACGGGATAGGTGTCGCCCTTCACCGGCGCGCCCAGCAGCCCGTACCCGCCGACCAGTTCGCCCTCGCGGCCCACGGTCAGGCCGGTCGTCCAGCCGTACGTGGGCAGCCCGCCCACCACCGGGTCGGCGTCGACCGCCCGCTGGGCCCCCAGGACCCGGCTCGCGTCGGTCTTCGCGCCCTCCAGTCCCGCCGCCCTCAGCACCGGTGCCGCCGCCCGCTCGGCCGCGGCCACGCTCACCGGGGCGCCGGCCGGGGCGCCCGGGTCGTGCGCGCAGACGGTCACCTTGCGGCAGTCGTCGGTGCCGGGCGCGTACCGGCTGTAGGTCCAGCTGCCCGGCGCGTCCCGGTTCACCAGCAGGCGCGGTCCGGAGCCGTCCTTGCCGCCGACCCGCCAGGTGCGCCCCTGGGCCACCGGCGTCCCGTCCATGCCGAGCGCCTTCGCCAGCCGGGCCACCTGCTCCCGGCCCACCCGGGCGCCCGGCTCGTACACCGCCGCCGAGCCGGGTCCGTCCGGCAGCTCGCCCCGCGCCACGTACCGGGCGCCGTAGGGGTCGGGCTCGCCCGGGGCGATCGCGCCGGTGCCCCCGTCCGGCCGGCCGTCCAGCACCAGCGGCGGGGGAGCGGCGCCCCCGCCGGACGCGGCCGGGCCGCCACCGCCGCCGCCCGTGCCGCTGCTCGCGGCGAGGACGGCACCGCCGCCGCCGACCAGCAGCACCGCGGCGGCCACGGACCCGACGACGACGGGTGACCGCCGCCGTACGGCCCGGCCGCCCGCGTCCGTGGCCGTACGCTCCTCGGATGCCTCCGGAACCTCCGCGTTCCCGGAGTTCTCAGGCCGCTCGGTGTTCACCGCATCGCTCCTCGCCGACTCGTGTCCCGCGCCCCCTGCGCGGGGACGCCGATGGGACGCGGGAGGGGGGCGCACGGTTCCCGGGAGCGCGCCCCGCGCGTCAGTCGCCGTAGTCCGACATCGCGTCCAGCAGCCGGGCCGACCGCGCCGGCACGCTCACCCCGTGGATGCGGGAGGGGGACACCGGCCGGGCCTCGGAGTGCGCCGGAGCCGCCCAGTGCGGAACCATCCGGGCGCAGTCGCCGCGCAGGGAGGCGAGGCCGCCGTCGGGCTCGGCCGGGGCGGAAGGGTTGGCCTCGAGGTTGGTCATGACCGAACCGTAGGCACGGTACGGGCTGCGAAGAAAGATCTACTATCGGGTAGTTTTGCCAGCTTCAGTGGCGGCTTCGGACCGGGTAGCGTGAACTGTCAATCCCGCCTCCCGCAGGAGAGTCCCCGTCGTGCGCATCGCAGTCACCGGCTCCATCGCCACCGACCACCTCATGACCTTCCCCGGCCGTTTCGCCGACCAGTTCGTCGCGGACCAGCTGCACACGGTTTCGCTCTCCTTCCTGGTCGACAACCTCGACGTCCGCCGCGGCGGCGTCGGCGCCAACATCGCCTTCGGCATGGGCCAGCTCGGCACCGGTCCGATCCTGGTCGGCGCCGCCGGCTCCGACTTCGACGAGTACCGGGCCTGGCTCGACCGGCACGGTGTGGACACCGAATCGGTCCGCATCTCCGAGACCCTGCACACGGCCCGCTTCGTGTGCACCACCGACGCCGACCACAACCAGATCGGCTCCTTCTACACGGGCGCGATGAGCGAGGCCCGCCTGATCGAGCTGAAGACCGTCGCCGACCGCGTGGGCGGCCTCGACCTGGTCCTCATCGGCGCCGACGACCCGGAGGCGATGCTCCGTCACACCGAGGAGTGCCGCTCCCGGCGGATCCCCTTCGCCGCCGACTTCTCCCAGCAGATCGCCCGGATGGAGGGCGAGGAGATCCGGATACTGCTGGACGGGGCGACCTACCTCTTCTCCAACGAGTACGAGAAGGGCCTGATCGAGACCAAGACCGGCTGGAGCGACGCCGAGATCCTGGCCAGGGTCGGCCACCGGGTCACCACCCTCGGTTCGCGGGGTGTGCGCATCGAGCGGAGCGGCGAGGACCCGATCGAGGTCGGCTGCCCGGAGGAGGAGCGCAAGGCCGACCCCACGGGTGTCGGCGACGCCTTCCGCGCCGGGTTCCTGTCCGGACTGGCCTGGGGCGTCTCGCTGGAGCGCGCCGCCCAGGTGGGCTGCATGCTGGCGACGCTCGTCATCGAGACCGTGGGCACGCAGGAGTACCAGCTGCGGCGGGGGCACTTCATGCAGCGGTTCACCAAGGCGTACGGGGACTCGGCCGCCGAAGAGGTGCAGACCCACCTCAGCTGAGGGCGCCGGCGGCCGTCCGGCCGCCCCCTGGGGCGCCCCTGCCGCGCCTCAGGACAGCCGTCGGACCAGATACGCCGTACCGCGCTCCGCCGGCTCCTCCCCGACGTACTCCTGCCCCCGCATTTCGCACCACGCCGGGATGTCCAGGCGGGCCGCCGCGTCGTCGGAGAGGACCCGGACGGTCCCGCCCACCGGCACGTCCCCGATGACCCTGGCCAGCTCGATGACCGGGATCGGGCAGCGCTTGCCGAGGGAGTCGACGAGGAGTTCCCCGACGTGCGCCCGGACGGCCGGCGCGGGCGCCCCCAGCTTCTCCCGGACGCCGGCCACGGCGCCCGGCAGCACCTCCAGGAACCGCTCCACGTCCGCCTCCGCCGTGCCCGGCGGCAGGGACACCCGTACGTTGCCCTCGCTCAGCACCCCCATCGCCTTCAGCACATGGCTGGGGGTCAGCGTGCTGCTCGTGCAGGAGGAGCCGGAGGAGACCGAGAAGCCCGCCCGGTCCAGCTCGTGCAGGAGCGCCTCGCCGTCGACGTAGAGGCAGGAGAAGGTGACGATCCCGGGCAGCCGGCGCCCGGGGTCGCCGACCACCTCCACGTCCGGCACCAGCTGCGGCACCCGGACCCGGATCCGCTCCGTCAGCTCCCGCAGGCGTACCGCCTCCTGGGCCGCCTCGGCCCGTACCGCGCGCAGCGAGGCCGCGGCCGCCACGATCGCCGGGATGTTCTCGAAACCGGGCGCCCGGCCCGACTCACGCTCGTCCACCGGCCCTTGGGCGGCGAACCGCACCCCCTTGCGTACGACGAGCAGCCCGACCCCGGGCGGGCCGCCCCACTTGTGCGCGCTGGCCGCCAGCAGCGACCAGTCGCCCTCGACCGGTCCCCAGCCCAGCGACTGCGCCGCGTCCACCAGCAGCGGCACCCCGGCCGCCCGGCACACCTCCGCCACCTCGGCCACCGGCTGCACGGTGCCCACCTCGTGGTTGGCCGACTGCAGGCACGCCAGGGCGGTGTCGGGGCGGAGCGCGGCCTCGTACGCCGGCGCGGTGACGGCTCCCGTCCGGCCGACGGCCACCTGGGTGACCGTTCCGCCGTCGGCCTCGAACGCCTCCGCCGAATGGAGTACGGAGGAGTGTTCGACCGACGACACGATCAGGTGGCGTCCGGCCCGGCGCCGGCCGGCCAACGCCCCCTGGATCCCGCTGTGTACGGCCCGGGTCCCCGACGGGGTGAACACCAGCTCGTCGGCCCGGCAGCCGACCGCCTCGGCAGCCGCCTCCCGCGCGGCGTCGAGCAGCAACCGCGCCTTGCGGCCCTCCCGGTAGAGCCGGGCGGGGTCGGCCCAGCCCTCGTCCAGGGAGGCCGACCACGCCTGACGGGCCACGGGGTGCAGAGGGGCGGCGGAAGCGGCGTCGAAGTAGGGCACAGGGCTACGTTAAAGCTTCTGCACGCGGTCGGGAGCGGGGGAACCGCGCGGCCCGCCACGGGCGGCGCGCGGCCCCAAACACACCGAATCCACCCGAGCTGCTGGGCGCTTTCGGGTGACCCGTAGCGCGTATGCCCCCCTCCCCGCGAACCCCCCGAGAGCGTCGGCTAGGGTTTGGTCCGCATAAACATCCAAACCCCTGCCCGACGCAGGGCGGCGACCGACCAGCGAGAAGGCCGCAGCCGACCGCGCGGGCGAGACTCTCGGGAAGGCGCTACGTGAGTCCCAACGGCTCCGACCGCTCGCCGCGGCGCCCGATGCGGCGGAAGCTGCTGCAGGCACTGACCGCGGGCCTGGTCCTGGCGACCGCAACCGGTTGCACATACAAGGACTTCCCCCGCCTTGGCATGCCCACCCCGACCACGGAAGAGGCTCCGCGGATCCTCTCCCTGTGGCAGGGCTCCTGGGCTGCCGCGCTCGCCGTCGGCGTGCTGGTGTGGGGCCTGATCCTGTGGAGTGCCCTCTTCCACCGGCGCAGCCGCACCAAGGTCGAGGTCCCTACGCAGACCCGGTACAACATGCCGATCGAGGCCCTGTACACGGTGGTCCCGATCATCATCATCTCGGTGCTCTTCTACTTCACGGCCCGGGACGAGTCGAAGCTGCTCAGCCTCACTGACAAGAAGCCCGACGTCACGGTCAACGTGGTCGGCTTCCAGTGGAGCTGGGGCTTCAACTACGTCGAGAACGTGCCCGGTTCCACCGGCGACGCGAAGACCGACAAGAACCTGGACGCGATTCCGGACCGGTTCAAGAAGGAATTCCCGGCGAACGCCGGCGGCGTCTACGACGTCGGCACGCCCGGCACGCGGAACCCGCAGACGAACAACCCCGGTCCGACGCTCTGGCTCCCCAAGGGCAAGACGGTCCGCTTCGTCCTGACCTCGCGTGACGTCATCCACTCCTTCTGGGTGGTGCCGTTCCTCATGAAGCAGGACGTCATCCCGGGCCACACCAACGCCTTCCAGGTGACCCCCAACAAGGAGGGCACCTTCCTCGGCAAGTGCGCCGAGCTCTGCGGCGTCGACCACTCCCGGATGCTGTTCAACGTGAAGGTGGTCTCCCCCGAGCGTTACGCGCAGCACCTCAAGGACCTCGCCAAGAAGGGGCAGACCGGTTACATTCCCGCCGGCATCGCGCAGACGAGCCACGAGAAGAACCGGGAGACGAACAACCTGTGAGCATCCTCAACGAACCCCAGGGTGCCGCGGCAGCTGAAGGCTCGTACGCGGACGAGCTGCCGGTAAGGCGCAAGCAGCCCGGCAATGTCGTGGTGAAGTGGCTGACGACCACCGACCACAAGACGATCGGGACGATGTACCTCTCGACGTCGTTCGCGTTCTTCCTGATCGGCGGCGTCATGGCGCTGCTCATGCGCGCCGAGCTGGCCCGGCCGGGACTGCAGTTCATGTCGAACGAGCAGTTCAACCAGGCGTTCACGATGCACGGCACGATCATGCTGCTGATGTTCGCGACGCCCCTGTTCGCCGGCTTCGCGAACTGGATCATGCCGCTGCAGATCGGCGCGCCCGATGTGGCGTTCCCGCGGCTGAACATGTTCGCCTACTGGCTGTACCTGTTCGGCTCGAGCATCGCGGTGGGCGGTTTCCTCACCCCGCAGGGCGCGGCCGACTTCGGCTGGTTCGCTTACTCTCCGCTGTCGGACGCGGTCCGCAGCCCGGGCGTCGGCGCCGACATGTGGATCATGGGTCTGGCCCTCTCGGGCTTCGGCACCATCCTCGGCGCGGTCAACTTCATCACCACGATCATCTGCATGCGCGCTCCGGGCATGACGATGTTCCGCATGCCGGTGTTCACCTGGAACGTGCTGCTGACCGGTGTCCTGGTCCTGCTGGCCTTCCCGGTCCTGGCCGCCGCGCTGTTCGCCCTGGAGGCGGACCGGAAGTTCGGCGCCCACGTCTTCGATCCGGCCAACGGCGGCGCGCTCCTCTGGCAGCACCTCTTCTGGTTCTTCGGCCATCCGGAGGTGTACATCATCGCCCTGCCGTTCTTCGGCATCATCAGCGAGGTCATCCCGGTCTTCAGCCGTCGTCCGATCTTCGGTTACATGAACCTGATCGCGGCGACCATCGCGATCGCCGGCCTGTCGGTGACGGTGTGGGCGCACCACATGTACGTCACCGGTGGTGTGCTGCTGCCGTTCTTCTCCTTCATGACCTTCCTGATCGCGGTGCCGACCGGTGTGAAGATCTTCAACTGGATCGCCACCATGTGGAAGGGCTCGCTGTCCTTCGAGACACCGATGCTGTGGGCCATCGGCTTCCTGATCACCTTCACGTTCGGTGGTCTGACCGGTGTCATCCTGGCCTCGCCGCCGATGGACTTCCACGTCTCCGACTCGTACTTCGTGGTGGCCCACTTCCACTACGTGGTCTTCGGTACGGTCGTCTTCGCGATGTTCTCCGGCTTCCACTTCTGGTGGCCGAAGATGACGGGCAAGATGCTGGACGAGCGGCTCGGCAAGATCACCTTCTGGACGCTGTTCGTCGGCTTCCACGGCACCTTCCTGGTGCAGCACTGGCTGGGTGCCGAGGGCATGCCGCGCCGGTACGCCGACTACCTGGCGGCCGACGGCTTCACCGCGCTGAACACGGTGTCGACCATCAGCTCCTTCCTGCTCGGCCTGTCGATCCTGCCGTTCCTCTACAACGTCTGGAAGACGGCCAAGTACGGCAAGCCGGTCGGCGTGGACGACCCGTGGGGCTACAGCCGCTCGCTGGAGTGGGCGACCTCCTGCCCGCCGCCGCGGCACAACTTCCTCACCCTGCCGCGGATCCGCAGCGAATCCCCGGCGTTCGACCTGCACCACCCTGAGATCGCCGCGCTCGAACAGCTTGAGAACGTCGGTCCCGCCACCGCCGTCGCTGGCAGCAAGGAGTCCGGCAAGTGAAGATCCAGGGTCGGATGTTCATCTGGCTGAGCGCCTTCATCCTGATCATGGCCATCGTGTATGGCGTGTGGTCGAAGGAGCCGGCCGGCACCACCGCGCTCTTCCTGGCCTTCGGTCTGAGCGTCATGATCGGCTTCTACCTGGGCTTCACCGCCCGGCGGGTCGACGCCGGCGCCCAGGACGACAAGGAGGCCGATGTCGCGGACGACGCGGGCGAGCTGGGCTTCTTCAGCCCGCACAGCTGGCAGCCGCTCATGCTGGGCTTCGGCGGTGCGATCGCCTTCCTCAGCATCGCGGTCGGCTGGTGGCTGATCTACTTCTCCGCGCCGTTCATCGTGATCGGCCTGTTCGGCTGGGTGTTCGAGTACTACCACGGCGAGAACCGCACCCAGTAGGGCGCACCGAACGCACCGGGAGCCCGGGCCCTTCCTGACGGAAAGGGCCCGGGCTCCCGGCGTTCACCGGCGAACGCCGGGCGGGTCCGTCCTTTGCCGGAACGCCGTTCGCTCGTACGAGTTACCCACCGCGCCGGTAAGCTCTCCATCTCATAGCGTGATCATATGAGCCACATTGCGCGGACCCGCACTGTCGTCAGCTGCACCCTGCTGGTGACCGCCCTCGGTGCGGGCGTCACCGCTTGCGGTTCGGACGGCAACCCCCTGTCGGCCAGGCCGTACGACGCAGCGGACCTGATCTCCTTCAACGGTCCCACCGAGGCAGGCAAGCGAGCCGATCCGGACAAGCCCCTGGAGGTCACCGCCAACAGCGGTGACGGCCGCATCACGGACGTCACCGCCCAGGACTCCACCGGGCGGTACGTGACGGGCGAACTCGCCGCCGACGGCAGCCGCTGGCACAGCACCTCCCCGCTGGCCGCCAACGCCCACTACACGGTCACCGTGAGTACCGAGGACGAGGACGGCGCACCCGGCCGCAAGGTCCTCGCGTTCGACACCAGCAAGCCCACCAGCAAGAAGACGCTGGGCGTCACCTTCGGGCCGGCTTCGGGCACGTACGGCGTCGGACAGCCCGTCACGGCCCAACTCGACCAGCCCGTCAAGGACAAGGCGCAGCGCGCCGTCGTAGAGCGTGCCCTGAGGGTGGACTCCGTGCCGGCCGTGCCGGGCTCCTGGTACTGGGTGAGCGACAAGGAACTGCACTACCGCCCCAAGGAGTACTGGCCGGCCCACGCGACCATCCAGGTGCACAGCAACCTGGACGGGGTGAAGATCAGCGACCGGCTGTGGGGCGGCAGGTCCAAGGCGCTGAAGCTCACCACGGGCGACCGGGTCGAGGTCGTGACGGACGCCGCCGCGCACCAGCTCACGTACTACAAGAACGGCCGGCAGATCGAGCAGATCCCCGTCACCACCGGCAAGCCCGGCTTCGAGACCCGCAACGGGGTCAAGGTCGTCCTGGAGAAGCAGTACTTCGTACGGATGCGCGGCGCCACCGTCGGTATCGCCGAGGGCAGCTCCGACTCCTACGACCTGCCGGTCTACTACGCCACCCGGGTCACCTGGTCCGGCGAGTACGTGCACGCCGCGCCCTGGTCCGTCGGATCCCAGGGATACGAGAACGTCAGCCACGGCTGCACCGGCATGAGCACGTCCAACGCCGAGTGGTTCTTCGACAACGTCCGCGAGGGCGACATCGTCAAGGTCGTCAACTCCGCCGGCGACCCCATGGAGCCCTTCGGCAACGGGTTCGGCGACTGGAACGTCGACTGGACCAAGTGGCGTACGGGCAGCGCCCTGAGCGGCGGCACCCCGGACGGCCCGGCGCCGGGAGACGCGGTACGCCTCCAGCCGACGGCCGTGTGAGCGCCCTGGAGGGGCGCGGGGAACCGCGCGGGAACGGCCCTGCGGGCCGCGCTCGCGCCACCGCCCCGCGCCCCGGGGTCCTAGGCGCTCAGCAGCCTCTTGCGGCGCAGCAGGGAAGCCAGCGCGGAGGCGAACTCGGCGGGGTCCACCGGCAGCGTCACAGCGGCGTCGGCGCGGCTCCACGTGGCCAGCCAGGCGTCCTGCGGCCGGCCCATCAGCAACAGCACCGGCGGGCAGTCGAACACCTCGTCCTTGATCTGCCGGCACACGCCCATGCCGCCCATCGGCACGGCCTCGCCGTCCAGCACGCAGACGTCGATGCCCCCCTTGTCCAGCTCCCGCAGCACCGCCTCGGGAGTCGCACACTCCACGAACTCCACCAGCGGGACGTCCGGAGCGGGACGGCGCCCTGCGGCCAGCCGTACTTGCTCGCGGGTGTTGGAGTCGTCGCTGTAGACCAGCACCGTGGCGGTCGGCTGCATTGTTCCTCCGGGACGTCGGCGTCGTACGGACGGGACGGACAGGGCCGTTTGGGCGGATGTTACTCCCATGAACACCACGTCAGCACCGGTTCGGCGGGCGGCAACACTCCGAACGGCACCCCCCGGAGTGAGCGCGAGATAAGCGACCGACATAATGTCGGTCGTGGCGACAGCAACGACAGTAGATACCGGGCACGCGCACCCGTCGGTCAACCGACCGAACCTCACCAGCGTCGGAACCATCATCTGGCTGAGTTCCGAGCTGATGTTCTTCGCGGCCCTCTTCGCGATGTACTTCACCCTCCGGTCGGTGACCGGACCGGATCACTGGAAGGAGATGGCGCACGCGCTCAACGTGCCCTTCTCCGCGACGAACACCACGATCCTGGTGCTCTCCTCCCTCACCTGCCAGCTCGGCGTGTTCGCTGCCGAACGCGGCGATGTGAAGAAGCTCCGTGGCTGGTTCATCCTCACCTTCATCATGGGTGCGATCTTCATCGGCGGTCAGATCTACGAGTACACGGAGCTGGTGAAGAAGGACGGCATCTCGCTGTCCTCGGACCCGTACGGCTCGGTGTTCTACCTGACCACCGGCTTCCACGGCCTGCACGTGACGGGCGGTCTCATCGCCTTCCTGCTGGTCCTCGGCCGCACCTACATGGCCAAGAGGTTCACTCACGAGCAGGCGACCGCCGCCATCGTCGTGTCCTACTACTGGCACTTCGTCGATGTCGTCTGGATCGGCCTCTTCGCCACGATCTACCTGATCAAGTAGCCGGGACCGCTCCCGCACATCCAGAAGCACCGACGCAGAAGATCCTGACACCGGGGTAATCCGTGAAAAAGCTCTCCGCACGACGACGCCATCCGCTGGCGGCGGTCGTCGTCCTACTCCTCGCGCTGGCGGCCACTGGGGGGCTGTACGCCGCGTTCGCGCCCGCGGGCAAGGCGCAGGCCGATGAAACCTCCCAGTCCCTGACGATCAAGGAGGGCAAGAAGCTCTACGAGGTCGGTTGCGCCAGCTGCCACGGCACCGGTGGCCAGGGCTCCTCCGACGGCCCGAGCCTCGTGGGCGTGGGTGCAGCCGCCGTCGACTTCCAGGTCGGCACCGGCCGTATGCCCGCCGCGACTTCGCAGGGCGCCCAGGTCCCGAAGAAGAAGCCCATCTACACGCAGGCCCAGATCGACCAGCTCGCCGCGTACGTCGCGTCGCTGGGTGCCGGCCCGAGCGTGCCCACCAAGCAGCAGTACGGCCCGCAGGGCGCGGACATCGCCGCGGGCGGCGAGCTGTTCCGCACCAACTGCGCGCAGTGCCACAACTTCACCGGCAAGGGCGGTGCCCTGACCAAGGGCAAGTACGCCCCGAGCCTGGAGGGTGTCGCTCCGAAGCACATCTACGAGGCCATGCAGACGGGCCCGCAGAACATGCCGTCCTTCCCCGACACCACGATGTCGGAGAAGAACAAGAAGGACATCATCGCGTACCTGAACGCGGTCAACGGCAGCAAGACCGAGAACCCCGGCGGCCTGGAGCTGGGCGGCCTCGGGCCGGTCAGTGAGGGTCTGTTCGCCTGGATCTTCGGTCTGGGCGCGCTGATCGCGATCGCCGTCTGGGTCGCCGCTCGGACCGCAAAGGCCAAGAAGTCATGAGTAGCCAAGACATTCCAGAAGAGAACCTGCCCGCTGAGCAGGACCACGCACACGGCGCGGTAGGGATCGCGGACGAGGAGAACCCGTTCGCCAACCCGGGGCTGCCGCCGCACGAGCACCGGATCCAGGACGTCGACGAGCGGGCCGCCCGGCGGTCCGAGCGCATGGTCGCCCTGCTGTTCACGGTGTCGATGCTGGCCACCATCGGCTTCATCGTCGCGTACCTGGTGATCCCGAACGACAAGTCGATCTTCGTCTTCCCGATCGGTCACCTCAGCGCGATGAACTTCACGCTGGGCCTGACCCTCGGTGTGGCGCTGTTCTGCATCGGCGCGGGCGCGGTCCACTGGGCCCGCACCCTGATGTCCGACGTCGAGGTCGCCGACGAGCGTCACCCGATCGAGGCTCCCGCGGACGTCCGGGCGAAGGTGCACGCGGACTTCCGCGATGGTGCCAAGGAGTCGGCGATCGGCCGCCGCAAGCTGATCCGCAACACGATGTTCGGCGCGCTGGCCCTGGTGCCGCTCTCCGGCGTCATGCTGCTCGGCGGCCTCGGCCCGGCGCCCGGCACCAAGCTCCGGCACACGATGTGGGCCAAGGGCAAGCGCCTGGTCAACATGAACACGAACCAGCCGCTGCGTCCCGAGGACGTCATCGTCGGTTCCCTCACCTTCGCCAAGCCCGACGGCCTGGAGGAGAAGTCCGAGGAGTTCCAGACGGAGATCGCCAAGGCGGCCCTGATGATCGTCCGGCTGCAGCCGGACAACATCAAGGACAAGCGCGAGCTCGACTGGTCGCACGAGGGCATCGTCGCCTTCTCGAAGATCTGCACCCACGTCGGCTGCCCGATCTCGCTGTACGAGCAGCAGACGCACCACGTGCTGTGCCCGTGCCACCAGTCCACCTTCGACCTCTCCGACGGCGCCCGAGTGATCTTCGGTCCCGCCGGCCACGCCCTGCCGCAGCTGCGGATCGGCGTGGACAGTGAGGGTTACCTCCAGGCTCTCGGCGACTTCGAGGAGCCCGTCGGTCCTGCATTCTGGGAGCGCGGATGAGTACTACGCCCAACCAAGAGGCCCGCTCTCGCGGGAAGGCACCGGCCGGCGAGCGTGTCGCCGACTGGGCCGACGGCCGGCTCGGGATCTACTCCCTGGCCAAGGCCAACATGCGCAAGATCTTCCCCGACCACTGGTCGTTCATGTTGGGCGAAGTGTGCTTGTACAGCTTCATCATCATCATCCTGACGGGTGTCTACCTGACGCTGTTCTTCCACCCGTCGATGAACGAGGTGGAGTACCACGGCAGCTACGTCCCGCTCCAGGGACAGCTGATGTCCGAGGCGTTCAACTCGACCCTGCACATCTCCTTCGACGTGCGCGGTGGTCTGCTCGTCCGGCAGATCCACCACTGGGCCGCGCTGATCTTCCTCGCCGGCATGTTCGTGCACATGATGCGCGTGTTCTTCACCGGCGCGTTCCGCAAGCCGCGTGAGATCAACTGGCTGTTCGGCTTCCTGCTGTTCGTCCTCGGCATGTTCACCGGTTTCACCGGTTACTCGCTCCCGGACGACCTGCTCTCCGGCACCGGTGTCCGCTTCATGGAGGGCGCGATCCTGTCCGTGCCGATCGTCGGCACGTACCTGTCGTTCTTCCTGTTCGGCGGAGAGTTCCCCGGCCACGACTTCGTGGCCCGGTTCTACTCGATCCACATCCTGCTGCTGCCGGGCATCATGCTCGGCCTGATGGTGGGCCACCTGATCCTGGTCTTCTACCACAAGCACACGCAGTTCGCGGGTCCCGGAAAGTCCGAGAAGAACGTCGTCGGCATGCCGCTGCTGCCGGTGTACATGGCGAAGGCCGGAGGCTTCTTCTTCCTGGTCTTCGGTGTCATCGCGGCCATCGCGGCGGTCGCCCAGATCAACCCGATTTGGGCCATGGGCCCCTACCGTCCGGACCAGGTGTCCACCGGCGCCCAGCCCGACTGGTACATGGGCTTCGCCGAGGGTCTGATCCGCTTCATGCCGGGCTGGGAGATCAACTTCTGGGGCCACACGCTGGTCCTGGGCGTGTTCATCCCGCTGGTGCTCTTCCCGCTGGTCCTCGCGGTGATCGCGGTATACCCGTTCATCGAGTCCTGGGTGACCGGCGACAAGCGCGAGCACCACATCCTGGACCGCCCGCGCAACGCCCCGACCCGTACCGCGTTCGGTGTCGCCTGGGTGACGATCTACATGATCACCCTGGTCGGCGGCGGCAACGACCTGTGGGCCACGCACTTCCACCTGTCGATCAACGCCGTCACCTGGTTCGTCCGGATCTTCTTCTTCGCCGGACCGGTCATCGCGTTCCTCGTGACCAAGCGGATCTGCCTGGGTCTGCAGCGCCGCGACCGCGACAAGGTGCTGCACGGTCGCGAGACCGGCATCATCAAGCGCCTGCCCCACGGTGAGTTCATCGAGGTGCACGAGCCGCTCAGCCAGGAGCAGCTGCACACGCTCACGGCGCACCACCAGTACGAGCCGGCCGAGATCGGCCCGGCGGTCGACGAGAACGGTGTCGAGCGCAAGGTGCCGGTCTCGCAGAAGCTGCGGGCCAAGCTGTCCCACGGCTTCTACGGCGAGGACAACCAGATCCCCAAGCCGACCGTCGAGGAGTACAAGGAGATCACGAGCGGCCACGGCCACCACTGATCCCCGCGTCGCCACGCCACGCCGAAGGGCCCCGTCCGTACCCCGGACGGGGCCCTTCGCCCTGTCCTGGGCTGGATAGGGTGGTGTACGACGTTTCAGGACTGTCTACGAGGAGCGGCTGATGAGCGCTGTGACCCCCGCTGGAGGCGACACCGCGGCGGGCCGCTCCTGGCCCGCCCTGCTGAACGGCCTGCTGGAGGGCCGGAACCTGTCCGCCGACGACACCGCCTGGGCGATGGACCTGATCATGCGGGGCGAGGCGACCGACGCGCAGATCGCCGGGTTCATGGTGGCGCTGCGCGCCAAGGGCGAGACGGTCGAGGAGATCAGCGGACTCGTACGGACGATGTACGCGCACGCCAACGTGATCGAGGTGCCGGGCCCGGCGGTCGACATCGTCGGCACCGGCGGCGACGGCGCCAAGACGGTGAACATCTCCACGATGTCCTCGATCGTCGTCGCGGGCACGGGCGCGAAGGTCGTCAAGCACGGCAACCGTGCCGCGTCCTCCGCCTCCGGTTCCTCCGACGTCCTGGAGAAGCTCGGGATCAATCTGAACCTGACCCCGCGGCGGGTCGCCGAGGTCGCCGAGGAAGCCGGCATCACCATCTGCTTCGCGGTGCGGTTCCACCCGTCCCTGCGCCATGTCGCCGCGGCCCGCTCCCAGCTCGGCATCCGCACCACCTTCAACGTGCTCGGTCCGCTGACCAACCCGGCCCAGGTGCGCTCGCAGGCCGTCGGTGTGGCCGACCCCCGTATGGCTCCGATCGTGGCCGGTGTCCTCGCCGAGCGCGGCAACTCCTCCCTGGTCTTCCGCGGCGAGGACGGCCTGGACGAACTGACCGTCACCGCCGCCTCCCGGGTCTGGGTGGTCCGCGACGGCAAGGTCACGGAGGAGTTCTTCGACCCGCGGGACGTCGGTATCGGCCTCGTCCCCGTGGAGGCCCTGCGCGGCGCCGACGCGGCCTACAACGCGGAGGTCGCCCGCCGCCTGCTGGACGGCGAGCACGGGGCCGTACGGGACGCCGTACTGCTGAACTCGGCGGCGGCGCTGGTGGCGCTGCGGCCGACGGACGCGCCGTTCGCCGAGCAGATCCGCGCGGGCATGGCGCAGGCCGCGCAGTCGATCGACTCGGGCGCGGCCAAGCGCTCGCTGGAGCGCTGGGTGGCCGCCAGCAACGCCTGAACCTCACCGGGAGCCGTCCCGCGATCCGGACACGGGTTGCGGGGCGACGATCATCTCGCGTACGTTCCTGTACCAGGTCATGAGTGACAGTCATGAGGCCCCGGCCGACTGTCCGGCAACCCTCCGTCCGTGGCGGGGTGCCCCGGGTGAAGACCAGGCCGTGGACAGCAAGGTCCCCGGCAAGCGCGGATCCTCACGAACCCGGGGATCCTGGTCGTCGAGGAGTCTTCCGTGAGCAAGCGAATGCGTTAGGGCCGCAGAGCCCCGCCTCCGCACACCCTTTTCTCTCTTCCTCGCTTTCCTCTCACGGGAGTTCCGCCATGTCTGTCTCCACCGCTGCCACCGACCGGTCCATTTGCACCCCTCTGCCCGTTCTGGGGCGAGATGTCACCGTCCCGCTGGTCACCGGGGGCGAAGTCACCTACGCGGCCCTCGACTACGCGGCCAGCGCCCCCGCCCTCCAGCGCGTCTGGGACGACGTCGCCGCCTACGCCCCCTACTACGGCAGCGTCCACCGCGGTGCCGGCTACCTCTCCCAGCTCTCCACCGAGCTGTTCGAGAACGCCCGCGCCACGGTCGCCGGGTTCCTCGGCTGCCGCCCGGACGACCAGGTGGTCTTCACCCGCTCGACCACCGACTCCCTCAACCTGCTGGCCCGCTCGCTCCCGGCCGGCTGCCAGGTCTTCGTCTTCGAGACCGAGCACCACGCCTCCCTGCTGCCCTGGCAGGACGCGGACGTCACCTATCTCAACGCCCCGCGCACCCCGCGGCAGGCCGTGGAGACCCTGGAGCGGGCCCTCGCCGACCGCGCGGTGTCCGCCGAAGGGGGCCACGGGCCGGCCCTGGTCTGTGTCACCGGCGCCTCCAACGTCACCGGCGAGCTGTGGCCGGTGCGCGAACTGGCCGCCGCCGCGCACGCCCACGGCGCCCGGATCGTGCTGGACGCCGCCCAGCTGACCCCGCACCACCCCGTCGACATCGCCGACCTGGACGTCGACTGGATCGCCTTCTCCGGGCACAAGCTGTACGCCCCCTTCGGCGCCGGTGTCCTCGCGGGCCGCGCCGACTGGCTTCAGGCGGCGGAGCCGTACCTCGCGGGCGGCGGCGCCAGCCGCAAGGTCACCCGGCGCACCGACGGGGGAGTGGACGTGGAGTGGCACGACAGCGCCGCCCGGCACGAGGCCGGCTCCCCGAACGTCATCGGCGCCTACTCCATCGCGTCGGCCTGCAAGGCCCTCACCGAGGCCGGCTGGGACACCCTGGTCGCCCGCGAGCAGGACCTCGTCCGCACGGTCCGCGAGGGCCTGGCCGAGGTCCCCGAGGTGCTGGTCCTCTCCCTCTTCGGCGACGACGCCCCGCGCGTCGGCGTCATCTCCTTCGTCGTCGAGGGCTGGAACAGCTCGCACTTCGCCGCCGCGCTCTCCGCCGAGTACGGCATCGGCGTCCGCGACGGCCTGTTCTGCGCCCACCCGCTGGTCCGCACCCTGCTGGGCACCGACCCGCAGGCCCAGGGCGAGTGCGGCGCCCCCGAGGCGGCACCGGGGGAGAAGTCCCTCAACGCCATCCGCGTGAGCTTCGGCGCGGGCACCCCGGACGAGCACGTCGAACGGTTCGTCACGGCCGTGCGGGAGCTGGTCCGGGACGGCGCCAAGTGGCAGTACCGCACGGAGGACGGCCGCTGCGTGCCCGCCGTGTGAACCTCCGTACGCGGGAGCCCCGGAGGCGGATATAACCTCCCCCTGACAGCACATCGGACAGGGGGAGCACGGAGTGCAGCCGCTGCGCGCAACCGACCCGCGCCACATCGGCCCGTACGAGGTCACGCACAGACTCGGCGCCGGCGGCATGGGCGAGGTCTACCTCGCCCGGTCCCGCAACGGACCGCGCCTCGCGGTGAAGGTGGTGCGGGCCGAGCACGCCGAGGACCGCACCTTCCGCGCCCGCTTCCGCCACGAGGTCCGGGCAGCGCAGACCGTCGGGGGCGCGGGCACCTACACCGCGCGGGTCGTGGACGCCGACACGGGGGCCGAACGGCCCTGGATGGCGACGGAGTTCGTGCCCGGCCCGAATCTGCGGGACGCCGTCCTGGACCACGGCGCGCTGCCCGGGCCCGCGGTGCGGATCCTCGCCGCCGCGCTCGGCGAGGCGCTGGCCGCCATCCACGGCAAGGGTCTGGTCCACCGCGATCTGAAGCCGTCGAACATCCTGCTGGGCCCGGACGGCCCCCGGGTCATCGACTTCGGGATCGTCCGCGCCCTGGAGGCCACCTCGCTGACCCGCACCGGCGCGGTCGTCGGCTCGGTCGGCTACGTCTCGCCGGAGCAGATCCGCAACGGCGGCCAGGTCGGGCCGCCGAGCGACGTCTTCTCCCTCGGCGCCGTCCTCGCCTACGCGTCGGCCGGCCGTGAACCGTTCGGCGAGGGCCAGGACTCGGTGGTCCTGCTGCGCATCCTGACCCGCGACTTCGACCTGTCCGGCGTGCCGGAGGCGGTACGGCCGCTGGTGACGGCCTGTCTGCGCGAGGACCCGCTGCAGCGCCCGGAGCCGGCGCAGGTGGTGGCCGACGCCGGATTCACCCCGGACACCCTGCGCACCGGCATCCGCCCGGGCTGGTACGGCTCCACGGCCCGCCCGAGCCCGTCCCCCGACGCCCGCCCCAGCGGCGTGGAGTACCTGGCACCCACGCCACCCGCCGCTCCGACCTCCGCGACTGCGCCGGGTGCCCCCGCCGCGCCGCCGCCCTCCGAGCCGCCCGCGACGGCATCCGACACGTCCGCTTCGACGCCGGCCCCGGAAACCCCCGAGACACCGGCTTCGGCGCCGGCCTCGGAGCCGCCCGGGGCGGCGCCCGAGACGTCCGCACCGCCGGTGACGGCCTTCGGGGCGCCCGGGGCGCCCGCGTCCGTGATGGCGTCGGACGGGTCCGCGTCCGCGACGGCCCGGGAGGCTTCCGCGTCCTCCGTCTTGGCGCCGGTCCCCGAGGCGTCCGGGGCTCCGGGCTCTGCGTCCGGGGCGCCCGGGGTCCCCGCTTCCGCCCGGGGCCCAGAGGCATCCGTGCCCTCCGCCTCTGCGGCGGCCCCGGAGGTGTCCGTGTCCTCCGCAGTCGGTCCGGACCCGGAGGCGTCCTTGGCCTCTGGCTCCGGTACGGCGGGTGAGGTGTCCGCGAGGGCCGTGTCCGCCACCGTTTCCGAGGCGGCCGTGCCCTCCGGCGGTCCTACGGTCGACGTCCGCCGCCCGGGTCCCGTCGCCCCCGGCCGCCGCCGGCTCCTGGCGGCCCTCGCGGGCGGGGCCGTCGCCGTCGGCGGGGTGGCGGGCGGCGGCTGGGCGCTGATGCGGGGCTTCACCACCGAGAGCGAGGGCATGAGCGGCAGCTACCGGGCGCCCGACCCGTCGGACCCGGGCGTGACGGCGGTCCCGGCCGCCGCCCGGTCCGCGGTGCTGCGCTGGCAGTACGACCTCGGCGGCATCGGCGGGCTGGACGGCGCCTGCTGCGCGCTCTCCCCGGACGGTTCCGTCGTCTACGCCGGCACCTCCGGCGGTGTGCTGCACGCCATCTCCCGGGACGGCTCCAAGCGCTGGAAGGTCCGGCTCGGCGACGACGTCTCCACCCCCGTGGTCACCCGGGACGCGGTCTACTGCGTGGTGGGCCTGCACGCCGACGACGTGCGCCGGCTGACCGCGGTGAGCCTGTCCGGCAGCCCGCTGTGGACCCGGACCCTCGGCGACCTGGCGTACGCCGTCCCCGTGCTGCTCGGCTCCGATGTGCTCGTCTCCGTCGGCGGCACGGACACGGGCGGGCTGCGCCGCTACGACAGTGACGGCGGTGAGCGGTGGACCGCCAGCACGCCCGCCGGACCCACCGGCACACCGCTCGTCTCGGGTGGTGTGATCTGCACGGGCAGCTACGGCGACACCCTGCTGGCACTGGACGCGCGGGACGGGGCGCGGAAGTGGCAGGTGTCCGCGGGCACCGACGTCAGGGCTGTCGCCCTCGCGGGCACCACCCTGTTCGCGGACGCCCCCGCCGTACGGCAGGGTTTCCGGATCGCGGACGGCCGGCGGCTGTGGCGCAGGGAGGCCGACTCCGGCGCCATGACCGCGGGCGACCGTGCGCTGGCCGTCGGTACGGAGTCGGGCACGGTGTACGCCGTCCGGGCGGCCGACGGCTCCCGTGCCTGGACGTACGCCCTCGCGGGCGAGCCCCGCGCGGTGGTGGCCGACGGCACCGTGTACGCCCGCGCGGCCGACCGGGTCTGGGCCCTGGACCTGAACGGCCGGAAGCGGTGGAGCGAGCCCCTCGGCCAGGAGGCGGGCGACGACCAGCACCTGCCGGTCGCGCAGGGCAGCCGCCTCTACGTCCCCTCGGGCAGCGGCATCGCCGCGGTGGAGGTGGGCGGCTAGGTGTACTCAGACCCTAGTTGTCCAGGCCGATCGCGAACGCGGCCTCCAGGTCGTGCTGGGAGTACGTGCGGAACGCGACGTGGGTGTCCGTGCCCTCCACGCCGGGGATCTTGCTGATCCGGCCCGGGATGACCTCGGCGAGGTCCTCGTGCTGCCGCACCCTGACCATGGCGATCAGGTCGTAGGTGCCGGTGACCGAGAAGACCTCGCTGACGCTCTCCAGCGCGGCGATCCGCTCCGCGATCTCGGGGATCCGGTCCACGCTGGTCTTGATCAGGACGATCGCGGTGATCACGGCTGTTTCTCTCCCTCGGTGACCGGAGCTGGGGCGGGTTTCACTCTAGCCGTCCCGTCCGTCGCCACCGCCCTTCCGAGGCCGCCCCCCGGACCCCTCCCACCGCCGTAGCGCGCCCACGCGTAGCCGAAGCCCAGCCCGAACCCCACCAGGTGGGCCAGATAGGCCACCCCGGGCCCGTCGGAGGCCTGTCCGGCCGCCTGCCACTGCAGGGCCGCCCAGAACGGCAGCACGACCCACGCCGGGAAGCGCAGCGGCAGGAAGAACAGGAACGGCAGGAGACTGGTCACGCGTGCGCGGGGGAACAGGTAAAGAAACGCTCCGAGGACCGCAGAGATCGCGCCGGAGGCGCCGACCAGCGACTGCTCGGAGTCGGCGTTGGCCGCCGCGTAGCCCAGCAGGGCGAGACAGCCGCAGCCGACGTAGAACAGGGTGAACTCCACCCGGCCCATCCGTTCCTCGGTCATCGCCCCGAAGACGAAGAGGAAGAGCATGTTGCCGAGCAGATGCACCCAGCTGCCGTGCACGAACAGGGCGGTGGCCGGGGTGAGCGCGGCGCCGGCCGATCCGTCGAACAGCTCGGCGGGGACCACGCCCCAGCGCCGGAAGTACGCCCGCTGCGCGGCCACCAGCGCGTCCCCGGAGCCGTACCCGGGGACCAGCCCGGAGGCCGGGCCGAGGGCGAAGAGCAGGCAGCACAGGGCGATGAGGCCGTACGTCACGGGCGCCGCCGAGGTCGCCCGGACCGTTCTGAGTGCCCTGTCGGCCGCCGTGCTGGAGGTGCTGATCATGACTACAGAGCATGACGTAACGGGACGCAGGCTGACAGACCGCCTCGCCGCCATGGGTTGACGGGCGGCGAGTCCCCGCCAGGCCGTAGGGTTACGAGCCACACGCGCCGGGGACGGCGCGGACCGACACGAGAAGGAAGCGGACAGTCGCCATGACGGTTCCCCTGCCGACGGCCACGACACGGTGGCGCTGCACCCTGTGCGGAAACCTCACGCGGTTCGACGTGACCCGCTCGTCGAAGGTCGTCGAGTACGTCCACCTCGACCTGGCGGGGGAGCCGACGGTGGAGGAGTGCGAGGTGGTCAGTGAGACCATCGAGTCGGTGCGGTGCCGCTGGTGCAACGCGCTGGATCAGGTGGAACTCGTGGACAGGCCGGGCGCCGGCTCCTGAGCGGAGCGGCCCCCGCAGAGGCTCATTCGGTATTGGGGTGTGACGGATGGTGGAGACCGCAGGCGGGGGGCCGGGCGACGGCACCGCCGAGGTGCTTGACCGTCCGCTGCCCGACGGAGTGCGCCGACGCATCGTGCAGATCGTCTCGGACGGCTTCGGCGGCCTGACCGTGGCGGAACTTCCGGCCCAGCTGAGACAGTACGCCCGGTTCGCCCCCAATCGCCGGGCGAAGTTCGCCGGGAACGCGATGGCGGCGGCCCTGGAGACCGATCCGCTGTTCCGGCAGCGGATCGGGGAGAAGTTCAGAGAGGCGCAGCCGGAACTCGCCGGCGCCCTCGACTCCGGCGCCCCGCCCCCGGCCGCGGACCCGCTCGACGTGGCGGCCGCGGCCTACGTGCTGCGCCCGGCGGGCTGGGTGAAGCTGGTCACCGCGGCCGGCGAGGAGGCCCAGCGCGCGGACGCCGAGCGGGCCGACGAGGAGAGCCGGGCCGAGCTGGAGCGGCTGCGCGCGGAGCTGGCGCGGGCCCGCGACCACACCCGCGCCGAGACCGAACGGCTGCGCTCGGAGCTGGAGTCGGCGAAGAAGGAGGCGGAGTCGCTGCACCGCAAGCTGCGTTCGGCGGTCAGTGACGTGAAGCGTGGCGAGGCCGCGCTGCGCAAGGCGCAGGGGGAGGCCGACGCCGTGCGCGCCGAGGCGCAGGCGCAGGTGTCGGCGGCGGAGAGCGAGTCCCGGCGGCTCAAGACCCGCCTGGGCGAGGCCGAGGCCGCGCTGGAGGCCACCCGCCGGGCGGCCCGGGAGGGCCGCAGCGTGGAGGACATGCGGGTGCGGCTGCTGCTCGACACCCTGCTGGAGTCGGCCCAGGGGCTCCGGCGTGAACTCGCCCTGCCGCCGGTGTCGGTGCGCCCGGCCGAGACCGTGGACGCGGTCGAACCGGGGCGAATGACCCCGAAGGACATCGCGGCCCGCGCCCTGTCGGAGAACGATCCGGCCATTCTCGACCAGCTTCTGGCGCTGCCGCAGGCGCATCTGGTCGTGGACGGCTACAACGTGACCAAGACCGGCTATCCGCAGATGCCGTTGGAGAAGCAGCGGCTCAGGCTGCTGGGCCAGCTCTCGGCGCTCGCCGCGCAGACCGGGGCCGAGGTGACGTGTGTCTTCGACGGTGCCGAACTGGCCGCGCCGGTGCTGCTCGCGCCGCCGCGCGGGGTGCGGGTGCTGTTCTCCAAGCCGGGTGTCACGGCCGACGAGCTGATCCGTCAACTGGTGCGCGCGGAGCCGCCGGGGCGTCCGGTCATCGTCGCCTCCACCGACCGGGAGGTGGCCGACGGGGTCGCCAGGGCGGGTGCCCGGCCGGTGGCCTCCGCGGTGCTTCTGAAGCGGCTGTCCTGAAGGTCCAACGGACACCGCTAATGCCCGAATTGGGCTTATCGTCACGCAACGTAGTGTCAATCGCGCATCACTGGATGTGAGTTGTGTGCAAAGAATGCATTGCGTGACGGGATTTTTCGGTGTGAGGATTTGAACTGATCACAACTGGGTCACTAGGGTCGGGGCTCGAACCTCCGAACGGGTGAACACTCACAAGAAGGAGTTCGTCCTCCGTGGCGTCCCACCGTCGACCCAAGCAGCCGAGCCGCACTCGCGTGACCGTGCTCACCACCGCTGCCGCAGCTGCCGTCGCGCTCAGCGCCAACGCCGCCAACGCCGCGCCGAGCGAGAAGCCCGGCAAGGACGAGGTCAAGGCCAAGGTCGACAAGCTCTACGAGCAGGCCGAGCAGGCGACCGAGAAGTACAACGGCGCCAAGGAGAAGCAGCAGAAGCTGCAGAAGGAAATCTCCACCATCCAGGACAACGTCGCCCGTGGCCAGGAGGAGCTCAACAAGCTGCGCGACGGCCTGGGTTCGCTGGCCACCGCGCAGTACCGCTCCGGCGGCATCGACGCCTCGGTCCAGCTGTTCCTGTCCTCCAACCCGGACGACTACCTCGACAAGGCGTCCACGCTCGACCAGTTGAGCGGCCAGCAGGTCGACGCCCTGAAGAAGATTCAGGACAAACAGCGCGAACTCGCCCAGGAGCGTGCCGAGGCCACCGAGAAGCTCAAGGACCTCTCGGCCACCCGCACCGAACTGGGCAACAAGAAGCAGGAAGTCCAGGGCAAGCTCGCCGAGGCGCAGAAGCTCCTGAACACCCTGACCGCCAAGGAGAAGCAGCAGCTCGCCGAGCAGCAGCAGCGCGCCAACCGCTCCTCCACCGAGCGCGTCGACCTCGGCGACACCCCGCCGGCCTCCGGCCGTGCCTCGGCCGCGTTCTCCGCCGCCCAGAGCCAGATCGGCAAGCCGTACGTCTACGGCGCCACCGGCCCGTCCTCCTTCGACTGCTCGGGTCTGACCTCCTGGGCCTACGCCCAGGCCGGCGTCTCCATCCCGCGCACCTCCGAGGCGCAGGCGAACATCGGCACCCGGGTCGGCATGAGCGACCTGAAGGTCGGCGACCTGGTCTTCTTCTACGGCGACCTGCACCACGTCGGCCTGTACGCGGGCAACGGCCAGGTGCTGCACGCCCCGCACACCGGCGCCGTGGTCCGCTACGAGGCCATCGGCAACATGCCGTTCCAGTTCGGCGTCCGGGTCTGACCAGGGCCCCGTACGCGGACACGGTGGCGCCCGAACGGGCGAATCACAGAAACCGAAACTGACTCCACGCCCCGCCGGTGACCTGCGTCAGCGGCGGGGCGTCACTGTGTGTTGACTCCGAGGTCTTTGGCCCGGACCCGTCCGCACGGCTACTGTCTGCCGCGTTTCCCCGGCGTGGGGCCTCCCCGTCCCCAGGCGCCGGGGAAACGGTCTGTGTCCGCCAGCAGAAGGACTGACGTGGGGTCCCATCGCCGCCTTGCACCGTCCGGGTTCGACCGGGGCGCCGCCGCCGCCCTGTGCATGCTGTCGGCCGCGGCAGCCGCGCTCGGCGCCGTACCGGCGCAGGCGGCGCCGGACGCCGACACCCGCACCGAGGTGGACCGCCTGTACGTGGAGGCCGAGAAGGCGACCCAGGCCTTCGACAAGGCCGACGAGCGCGCCGGCGAGCTGCGCCAAGAGGTCCGCGCCGCCCAGGACCACATCGCCCGGCAGCAGCAGCGCGTCAACGACCTGCGCGGGCAGCTCGGTTCGCTGGCCGGTGCCCAGTACCGCGCCGGCGGCATCGATCCGGCGGTCGCCCTGCTCTTCTCCGCCGACCCCGACGAATACCTGGACAGGGCGGCCACGCTCGACCGGATCGGCGCCCGGCAGGCGGGCCGGCTCAAGGAGCTCCAGTCCGCGATGCGGCAACTCGCCCAGGAGCGCGCGGAGGCGGCCGGGAAGCTGGCCGAGCTGGAGAAGACCCGCAAGGCGGTGGCCGTCCACAAGCGGACCGTGGAGCGCAAGCTCGCCCGGGCCCGGCAGCTGATCAACGCCCTGCCCACCGCCGAACGCGCCGACTACGACCGGGCCTCCCGCGGCAGCCGTACCGAACTGCCCGTGCCGACCGGTGCCGACGCCCCCGACGGGCGCGCCGCCGCGGCCCTGGCCGCCGCCCGCGCCGCCCTGGGCCGCCCCTACGTGTGGGGTGCCAACGGCCCCTCCGGCTTCGACTGCTCCGGCCTGATGCAGTGGGCGTACGGGCACGCCGGCGTTCATCTGCCGCGCACCTCGCAGGAGCAGCGGTTCGCCGGCCGGCAGGTCCCGCTCTCCCAGGCCCGGCCCGGCGACCTGGTCGTCTACCGCTCCGACGCCAGCCATGTGGCGATGTACGCCGGTCACGGCCAGGTCATCCACGCGCCCTACCCCGGCGCCCCGGTGCGTTACGACCCGGTCGGGATGATGCCGGTCTCCTCGGTCACCCGGCCCTGACCGCCCCGCTCGCCGTACGATCGGGCCGTGGCTGGTCGCGGACGGGCGTGGAGCATCGGAGCCGTAGGGCTCGGTCTGCTGTTGTCTCTTGCCGGCTGCGGCGGCAGCCCGTCCGGCGATCCGGTCCGGACCGAGGTGCAGCAGGTGCTCGACCGGCGCTCGGCGGCCCTGCTCGGCCACGACGAGGCGGCGTACGGCGCGACGGGCACCCGCACCGAGTACACCCGGCTGCGCGCCCTTCCGCTGGCCGCCTGGAGCTACCGGGTGACCGCCGTGCACCACACCGCCTCCGGCGCCACCGCCGACGCCGAGCTGAGCTACCGCGTCGCCGGCTACGACCGGGCCCCCGTCGACGCCCGCCGCAGTCTCACCCTCGACCGCACCGCCGACGACAGCTGGTACGTCACCGCCGACCGGCCCGCCGGGCAGGCCGGGCAGCAGTTGTGGGACCAGGGCACGGTGACCGTCGTCCGGGGCGCGCACAGCCTGGTGCTCGGCACCGGCGGGTCCGCCGCCGGCCTGACGGAGTTCGCCCGGCTGGCCGACCGCGCGGTTCCGGCCGTCTCCGGGGTGTGGGCCACGGACTGGAGCCGCCGGGTCGTCGTCCTCGTCCCGCGGAGCCTGGCGTCCATGGCGGCCCTGCTCGGCTCGTCCGCCGCCGAGTACCGGGGCATCGCGGCCGTCACCACGGGCGAGGCGGGCAGCCGGGGCCGCGCGCCCGCGGACCGGGTGGTGGTCAACCCGGAGGCGTACAGCGTGCTCGGTGACGTTGGCAAGCAGGTCGTCCTCACCCACGAGACCACCCATGTCGCCACCCGGGCGAACACCACCGCCGCCACTCCGCTGTGGCTCTCCGAGGGCTACGCCGACTGGGTCGGCTATCTCGGCACCGGCCGGACCGCGCAGGAGGCCGCCCCGGAACTCGGCCGGGCCGTGCGGGACGGCGAGCCGCCCGGGGAACTGCCCACCGACGCGGACTTCGGCTTCACCAGCGAACCCACCGAACTGGCGCGGGCCTACGAGAGCGGCTGGCTGGCCTGCCGGATGATCGCCGACCAGTGGGGCCCGGCCCGGCTCGGCGCCTTCTACCGGGCCGTCGGCGCCCACGGGCAGCGGGCGGGCGCGGTCGAGACGGCGCTCGAGCAGGTGCTCGGGACGACACCGCGGGAGTTCACCGCGCGCTGGCGGGACTACGTCACGACGCAGCTCGGCTGAGGGTGCCGATGGCCTCCCGCAGCCATTCCCGCTCGGCGCGCCCGGTGGCCCGAGCGACCCGGAGCATGCCCTCCCGGAAGAGGTCCCCGGCCTTCTCCGCCCGCACCGGCTCGCCCTCCCGGTAGAAGAAGCTGGCCGGGGTCTGCAGGAAGTCGAGCCGGCGGCGCAGGACGGCGGCCTGCTCGGCGGGGTCCTCCAGGTGCCGCAGGAAGGCCAGGAGCGTGTTGAAGCGGACCTGGTCGGTGATCTCCTGCTGCTTGGGGCCCCGCAGCCGCGCCAGCAGCTCCGCACGGCCCTTCCCGGTCAGGGACAGCACCCGGCGCGGGGCGGCGCTCGCGCCCTCCTCGGTGTGCTGGTCGAGCAGGCCGGCGGCGACGAGCCGGTTGATGGCCGGGTACAGCGCGCCGTCGCTGACGGGGCGGACGTGTCCGCTCAGCGCCTTGATGCGTTCCTTCAGCTCATAGCCGTGCAGCGGTTCCTCGGCGAGGAAGCCCAGGATCGACAACTCCAGCACGCGGACTCCTCCTTGCGGCGGATCAGGGCACCATGGTAGCTCTTATCGAGCTACCTCGAAACGAGGTAGCTCGATAAGAGGGGGATCACGTGAACGCCCACCGCGGACAGCTCGTCTCGCTCGCCCGCCCCGTCTACCTCTCGCTCCTGGCCTCGGTCGTCTCCGGGATCGTCAACACCGTCTGGGTCTCCCGGTGCGGCGGTGCGGCCGTGGCGGCGGTCGCCGTCGCGACCAACGCGGAGAACGTGCTGCTCGGCGTCGCGCTGGTCTTCGCCTCGGGTACGACGGTGCTGGTGGCGCACGCCCGCGGGGCCCGCGACCCGGCCGCCGTACGGGCCGCCGTACGCGGGGGCCGGGCACTGTGCGCCCTCGTCACACCCGTGGTCGCGGCGGGCGGCTTCCTGCTGCGCGAGCCGCTGGCCGCCCTGGTGCTCGGCGGCGGCGAGAGCGCGGCCCGGCACCTGGCCGCCGCCTACTTCGCGATCTCCCTGCCGGGCATGGCCGTCTTCTTCACCCAGCAGCTCGTCGACGGCATCCTCAAGGGCACCGGCGACACCCGCACCCCGATGCGGCTCGCCCTGCTGGCCAACGGGCTGCTCCTGCTCGCCGACCCCGTCCTGATCCACCTCTACGGCGTCCCGGGCGCCGCCGCCGCGACCGTGCTGTGCCGCGGTGCGGCCCTCGCGGTGGGGCTGCGCGCCCTGCGCCGCTCCGCGCCGCTGCGCACGGCGGCCGGGACACGTCCCGCCGAGGGCGTCCGCGCCGCTGTGCGCCGTACCCTCGCCACCGGACTGCCCATGTCCGCCGACTTCACCGTGCGGCAGGGCGCCGCGCTGGTCCTGGTGGCGATCGTGGCCCGGCTCGGCGTGCCGGCGGTGGCCGCGTACTCGGCCGCGTACAAGGTCCTGTACGTCGCCACCATGGCCTTCTACGCGGTACGCCAGGCAGCGGCCGTCCACACCGCCCACCTGCGGGGCGCGGGAGTGGACGCGCGCCGGGACGTCGGCCGCCAGGCGGTGCTCCTGTCCGGCGCGCTCGGTCTGTCGGCCGCCGTCCTGTTCGCCGCCGCGGCCCCCTGGATCATGAACGCCTTCGGCGCCGGTCCGGACGTCGTCCGCCAGGGCGTGCTGTTCCTGCGCTGCATCGGCCCCTACCTGCTGCTGACGGCGGGCTTCATCGCGCTCGGCGGGGTCTTCGAAGGCAGTGGCACGGCGCCCGTGCTGCTCCGGGTCACCCTGCTCGGCACCGCCGTCCAGCTGCCGCTGGCCTACGCCCTCAGCGGCCTCGGCCTGCCCGGGGTCTGCCTGGCGATGGCGCTGGCGATGGCCGTGCAGTGCGCGGCGGTGGCGGTACCGCTGCGGCGGGCCGGGCGTCAGGAGGGGACCGGTGTCCCCTCGGTCCGGGTGGCCTGAGGCGGGTAGGGGGCGGCCGCGCCCGGCGGGACGGTCGAGCGCCACAGCCGGCGGGCCGCCGTGACCGTGGCCGCGACCAGCAGGCCGTTGCGCAGCGCCAGCAGCGTGATGCCGTACCAGTCGCTCAGCACCACGTGCGAGAAGCCGAGCGGGAACTCCAGGACCGTCACGAAGGACGCGAGCACGACCAGCAGCGCGGGCACCCCCATGCGGCTCGCCCGGTGCGACAGACAGACGGCCGCGAGGCCGATCAGCCACACCAGGTACTGCGGGCTGACCACCCGGCTGGTCACCGTGAACAGCAGCACCGCCGTGAGGGCCGCGTCGGCGAGGACGTGCGCCGTCAGGCGTCTCGCGCGCAGCCGCCACAGCAGCAGCCAGCCGAACGAGGCGCCGGTAAGGGCGAGCGCGGCGGTGCTGACCCGGTCCACGTACGGGCCGAGGAACTCGATCGACCCGTAGTTCAGCAGCACCTGGCCGTCCCAGCCGAAGTGCCGGGCCACATGGAAGACCAGGGCACCCAGCGACTCCACCTCGGTGCCCCGCTCCCGCTGGAAGGTCAGGAACGCGAAGGCGCCCGGCATGGACACCGCGAACAGCGTCGCGACGCCCGCCGCGGTCACCGCCGCCGACATCCAGGCCCGCCGTCGCACGGCACCGACCAGCAGCAGTGCCGGCCAGACCTTCAGCAGCGCCCCGAGCGCGGTCAGCGCCCCCATCACCCGCGGACGCCGGACCCCGGCCAGGAGCGCCGCCACGGCCACCGCGGTCACCATCACGTCGTAGCGGGCGTACACGGTCGGCCCGAGCAGCGGCACGCCCGCCACCCACACCCAGGCCCCGCGCCACGACCGCCCGGAGCCGCGGCCGGCCCGGAGCAGCAGGGCCAGTACGACGGCGTCGGCCAGGCAGGCCAGCACGAAGAAGGCGTGCGCGTACGACAGGAAGGGCAGGGCGCCGGGGGAGAGGATCGCGAGGGCGGCGGCGGGCGGGTACTGCCAGGTCACGTCGTCCAGGGGAAACGTTCCCTGGCGCAGCACCTCGTACCAGCCGCGGTAGATCACCGACACGTCCGAGGTGACGTCCGGTCCGGGGAAGGCGTACACCCGGAACACGAACAGCAGCAGCGGTGCGCGGGTGATGCCCCAGGCGGTGAGCAGCCATGCCGGGGACCGCCCGGTGCCCTTCGTCTCCACGTGATCCCCTGCCGCTCGATTCCCGCGCCGTTCGATTCCGCCTTCGCGCACTCATGATGTCCCGCGACCCTGTGCGCGTGCCACAGACCCGGCCGCGCCCGACCGGGGGGCGCCCCGTTCGGTAGGGTCGGCGGCGATGCACAAGACCCTGATCGTCACGAACGACTTCCCGCCCCGCCCGGGCGGCATCCAGGCGTTCCTGCACAACATGGCGCTCCGCCTGGACCCCGCCCGGGTGGTCGTCTACGCGTCCACCTGGAAGCGCGGCCGGGAGGGCGCCGAGGCCACCGCCGCCTTCGACGCCGAGCAGCCCTTCACCGTCGTACGCGACCGTACGACCATGCTGCTGCCCACCCCGCAGGCCACCCGGCGGGCGGCCGGGCTGCTGCGCGAGCACGGCTGCACCTCGGTGTGGTTCGGCGCGGCGGCCCCCCTCGGCCTGATGGCCCCCGCGCTGCGCCGGGCCGGTGCCGAGCGGCTGGTGGCCACCACCCACGGGCACGAGGCCGGCTGGGCCCAGCTGCCCGCCGCCCGGCAGCTGCTGCGCCGGATCGGGGACTCCACGGACACGATCACCTACCTGGGCGAGTACACCCGCTCCCGGATCGCCGGCGCCCTGACTCCCGAGGCGGCCGGCCGCATGGTGCAGCTGCCGCCCGGGGTCGACGAGAAGACCTTCCACCCCGCCTCCGGCGGTGACGAGGTCCGCGCGCGGCTCGGCCTCACCGACCGGCCGGTCGTGGTCTGCGTCTCCCGGCTGGTTCCCCGCAAGGGCCAGGACACCCTGATCCGGGCCATGCCCCGCGTCCTCGCCGCCGAACCGGACGCCGTGCTGCTGATCGTCGGCGGCGGCCCCTACGAGCGGGACCTGCGCCGCCTCGCCCACGAGAGCGGGGTCGCCGGCTCGGTCCGCTTCACCGGCGCCGTGCCCTGGTCGGAGCTGCCCGCGCACTACGGCGCCGGGGACGTCTTCGCCATGCCCTGCCGCACCCGCCGCGGCGGCCTGGACGTGGAGGGCCTCGGCATCGTCTACCTGGAGGCGTCCGCCACCGGCCTGCCGGTGGTCGCGGGGGACTCCGGCGGCGCGCCGGACGCGGTGCTCGACGGGGAGACCGGCTGGGTCGTCCGGGGCGGTGAGCCGGCCGAGGCCGCCGAGCGGATCGCGGCGCTCCTCGGGGACGCCGAACTGCGCCGCCGCATGGGCGAGCGGGGCCGGCGGTGGGTCGAGGAGAAGTGGCGCTGGGACCTGCTCGCGGAGAAGCTGAAGGCACTGCTGTAATCCTTGCTGCGGCTCTAGCCGGAACCGGAAAATCCGCACATGCTGCGCGCATGGCAGCAAAACTGATGCAGCATCAGCTGGCGAGACGTCACATCCTGGGCATGATCGCCCTGCAGACCGCCGCCACGGCCGGTCTCACCCGCGTCGGACTCGAATCCGCCCGCGCGGCCGAACCGGCCGCCGTCGACAACGCCCCGGCGATAGTGGTCGGTTCGGGCTACGGCGGCGCGGTCGCCGCCCTCCGCCTCGGCCAGGCCGGCATCCGCACCCTCGTCCTGGAGATGGGCCGGCTGTGGAACACCGCCGGCTCCGACGGCAAGGTGTTCTGCTCCACCAGCGCCCCCGACCAGCGCTCCATGTGGTTCCGCACCCGCACCGAGGCCCCGCTCGCCAGCTTCCTGTGGCTGGACGTCGTCAACAAGGCGATCACCCCCTACCCGGGCGTCCTCGACCGCGTGCACTACGACAACATGTCCGTCTACGTCGGCCGGGGCGTCGGCGGCGGCTCCCTGGTCAACGGCGGGATGGCGGTCACCCCGCTCAAGTCCTACTTCAGCGAGCAGTTCCCGGCCGTGGACGCGGACGAGATGTACGGCACCTACTTCCCGCGCGCCCGCGCCATGCTCGGCGTCAACGCCGTCGACCCGGCCTGGTTCGAGTCGACCGAGTGGTACAGGTTCACCCGGACCTCCCGGAAGGCCGCCGCCAACGCCGGCCTCAGGACCACCTTCGTGCCGAACGTCTACGACTTCGGCCACATGCAGCGCGAGGCCGCCGGCACGGCCACCAGGTCCGCGCTGGCCGGCGAGGTCATCTACGGCAACAACGAGGGCAAGCGCAGCCTCGACAAGAGCTACCTCGCCGCCGCCCTCGGCACCGGCAACGTCACCCTCCACACGCTGGAGAAGGTGAGATCCGTCAGCCGGGCGGGCGACGGCTCGTACCTGCTGACCGCCGACCGGATCGACGACAGCGGCACCGTCGTCGAGACCAGGCAGTACAGCTGCGCGTACCTGTTCCTCGGCGGCGGCAGCGTCGGCACCACCGAACTCCTCGTCCGCGCCCGCGACACCGGCACCCTGCCGGACCTGGACCCCGCCGTCGGCGCGGGCTGGGGCACCAACGGCAACGTCATGCTGGCCCGCGCCAACCACGTCTGGGACACCGTCGGCGCCGACCAGGCCACCATGCCCGTCATGGGCATCGACGACTGGGCCAACCCCGACAACCCGGTCTTCGCCGAGATCGCCCCGCTGCCCATGGGCTTCGAGCACTGGATCAGCCTCTACCTGGCCATCACCAAGAACCCCGAACGGGCGTCGTTCACCTACGACCCCGCCTCCGGGACCGTGAAGCTCGGCTGGAGCGCCGCCCAGAGCGCGGTGTCGGTGGGCATGGCCAGGAAGCTGTTCGACCGGATCAACCTGGCCAACCTGACGATCTACCGGCACGACCTGTTCGGCTCGTCGGGCAAGGTCTTCGCCGACGACTTCACCTACCACCCGCTGGGCGGCTGCGTACTGGGCCGGGCCACCGACGGCTACAGCCGGGTCAAGGGCTACTCCAGGCTCTACGTCACCGACGGCTCGCTCGTGCCCGGCAACATCGGCGTGAACCCCTTCGTCACCATCACGGCCCTCGCCGAACGCACCATGGCGCGGGTCCTCGTGGAGGACACCGCGCCATGAGGCACCGCCCGGATCACTTGGCGTAGATCGCCTCGATCTCGTCCGTGTAGTCCTTCGCCACCACGCTCCGCTTGAGCTTCAGCGACGGGGTGAGATGGCCCGACTCCTCCGTGAACTGGGAGGCCAGAATGCGGAACTTCCGCACCGATTCCGCCTTCGACACCGCGGCGTTGCCGTCGTCCACGGCCGCCTGGACAGCCGCGTGCAGATCCGGGTCGTCGCGCAGCGACGCCGCGGTGGACCCCGCCGGCTTGCCGTGTTCGGCGGCCCACCGCTCCAGGAACTCCTCGTCGATGGTGACCAGCGCGCCCACGAACGGCCGTCCGTCGCCCACCACCATGCACTCCGCGACCAGCGCGTGCGCCCGGATCCGGTCCTCGATCACGGCCGGGGCGACGTTCTTGCCGCCCGCCGTGACGATGATCTCCTTCTTCCGGCCCGTGATCCTCAGGTAACCGTCCTCGTCGAGGGTGCCGATGTCACCGGTGTGGAACCAGCCGTCGGCCAGCGCCTCCGCCGTCGCGCCCGGGTTGTTCCAGTACTCCTTGAACAGGTGCTCGCCGTGCAGCAGCACCTCGCCGTCGTCCGCGATCCGCACCACCGAGCCGGGCAGCGGCTGCCCGACCGTGCCGATCTTCTGCCGGTCCCACGGGTTGAACGCGGTCGCCGCGCAGGACTCGGTCAGGCCGTACCCCTCCAGCACCGTGAAGCCGATGCCGCGGAAGAAGTGGCCGAGCCGCTCGCCCAGCGGGGCACCGCCGGAGATGGCGTACTCGCCCCGGCCGCCCAGCACCGCGCGCAGCTTGCTGTACACCAGCCGGTCGAAGACCTTGTGCTTGACCTTCAGGCCGAACGACGGGCCCGACTGGCTGTCCAGCGCCTTGCTGTAGGCGATCGCGGTGTCCGCCGCCTTGTCGAAGATCGCGCCCTTGCCCTCCGCCCGCGCCTTGGCCCGCGCCGAGTTGTAGACCTTCTCGAAGACCCGCGGCACACCGAGGACCAGGGTCGGCCGGAACGCCGCCAGCTCCCCGGTGAGGTCCTTGATGTCCGGGACACAGCCCAGCTTGATCGGCGCCATCATCGGCGCGACCTGCACCAGCCGCCCGAAGACGTGCGCCAGCGGCAGGAAGAGCAGCACCGAGCACTCGCCGGTGCGGAACAGCGGGCGCAGCCGCTCCACGATATTCCCGCACTCGGCGAAGAAGCTGCGGTGGGTGAGCACACAGCCCTTGGGGCGCCCGGTCGTGCCGCTCGTGTACACGATGGTCGCCGGGTCGTCGGCCCGGGCGATCGAGCCGCGCTCCTCCACCGTCGCGTCCGACACGTCCTGGCCGAGCCGGCCCAGCTCCGCCACGCCCCCGGCCTCGATCTGCCAGACGTGCTTGAGCGCGGGCAGCGACTCGCGCACCGACTCCACGGCCGCCGCGTGGGTGTCCAGCTCCACCACGCAGGCGGTCGCGCCCGAGTCGGACAGGATCCACTGCACCTGCTCCGACGAGCTGGTCTCGTACACCGGCACGGTGATCGCGCCCGCGCTCCAGATCGCGAAGTCGAGGAGTGTCCACTCGTACCGCGTCCGTGACATCAGGGCCACCCGGTCACCCGGCTGCACCCCGGAGGCGATGAGCCCCTTGGCGGCGGCGCGGACCTCGGCCAGGAACTCCCGAGCGGTCACGTCCTGCCAGGCGCCGGCCGACTTGCGGGCGATGACGGCGACGTCGGGGTGCTGCGCGGCGTTTCTGCGGACGATGTCGGTCAGATTGCCGTCCGCAGGGACCTCGTACAAAGCCGGAAGGCTGAACTCGCGCAAGACTGCTGCTCCTCATAGGGCGCCGGCGCCACGACGTTGTGCGATGCGACGGTGCGGTCCAAGGCTCGGGCTGGTGCTCCGGTATCTCGGTGGCTGAAATCCAGAGCACGACTGGACTGCCCGGACGTTACCCGCCGGTATGGCGTCTAGGACAGGGGGTCCCGGCGAGATGTTCGCTGCGTCACACGCCCGGGCCGTCCCTCGCGCACAGTAGTCCACAGCTGAACCGACCGGCCAGTAACCGCAGGCCCGACCGGCACTGTTCACCTGGACCGCACACGCCTACGCTTGATCACCATGCCATCCTCACCCTCCGGCGGGCGGCGGACCCGGGTCCATGTGGTCAGCGACGTGCACGGCAACGCCCGTGACCTGGCCCGGGCCGGCGAAGGCGCCGACGCCCTGATCTGTCTGGGCGATCTCGTCCTCTTCCTCGACTACGCCGACCACGCGCGCGGGATCTTCCCCGACCTCTTCGGCAAGGAGAACGCGGACCGCATCGTCGAGCTGCGCACCGCCCGCCGTTTCGCCGAGGCCCGTGAGTTCGGCGCCCGGCTGTGGAGCGGGATCGGCGGCGACCGGGCCGCGGCCATCGAGAAGGCGGTGCGCAAGCAGTACGCCGAGCTGTTCGCCGCGTTCCCCGCACCGACGTACGCCACCTACGGCAACGTCGACATGCCGGGACTGTGGCCGGAGTACGCCCGCCCCGGCACCACGGTCCTCGACGGTGAGCGGGTGGAGATCGGCGGGTGGACCTTCGGCTTCGTCGGCGGCGGCCTGCGCACCCCGATGCGCACCCCGTACGAGATCAGCGACGAGGAGTACGCGGCGAAGATCGAGGCCGTCGGCGAGGTCGACGTGCTGTGCACCCACATCCCGCCGGAGGTGCCCGACCTGGTCTACGACACGGTGGCCCGCCGCTTCGAGCGGGGCAGCCGGGCCCTGCTGGACGCCATCCGCCGCACCCGGCCGCGGTACGCGCTGTTCGGGCATGTGCACCAGCCGCTGGCGCGCCGGATGCGGATCGGCGTCACCGAGTGTGTGAACGTGGGGCACTTCGCCGGCAGCGGCACGCCCTGGGCGCTCGAATGGTGAGTTCCGGGGGACCCGGGGAGGGGACCGGCGGGCGCGGTGAAGGCGGCAGGTCGGCGGCGCGGTAGCCTTCACGCTGCACACACGTGCGCAGCCCGGCGCACACAGACCTCTCAACACGGCCCGCATCTGGAGGAGCCACGGCGATGGCGGAACACACCAGTTCGAGCATCACGATCGAGGCGGCCCCGGCCGACGTCATGGCGGTGATCGCCGACTTCGCGCGCTACCCGGACTGGACCGGCGAGGTGAAGGAGGCGGAGGTCCTCGCCACCGACGAGCAGGGCCGCGCCCAGCAGGTCCGCCTCGTCATGGACGCCGGCGCCATCAAGGACGACCAGACCCTCGCCTACACCTGGACCGGCGGCCACGAGGTCTCCTGGTCCCTGGTCAAGTCCCAGATGCTCCGCTCCCTCGACGGCTCCTACCTCCTGAAGCCGGCGGGCCAGGGCGCGACGGAGGTCACCTACTCCCTCACCGTCGACGTCAAGATCCCCATGCTCGGCATGATCAAGCGCAAGGCGGAGAAGGTCATCATCGACCGGGCGCTGGCGGGCCTGAAGAAGAGGGTCGAGTCGGGCGAGAAGTAGGCGCCCGCGTCCACTTCCCGGGCACGGCGGTACCGTTCACCGTCATGCGCACCATCCTGATCACGGGCCCGGGCGGCAGCGGGCGGACCACGATCGCCTCCGCCACCGCACTGCGCGCCGCGGCCGAAGGCGTCCGCACGCTCCTGCTCAGCGCCGACCGCACCGACACCCCGGGCGTGGCACTGGGCACCGGAACAGGACCGGCCCCCGCGGAAGCCGCCCCGTGCCTCACCGTCTGGCGGCCCGACGCCACGGAACGGTTCCGGCAGGACCTCACCGCCTTCCAGCACCGGGCCGCGAACGTGCTCGACCTGCTCGGCGCCGCCCGGCTGGACGCCGAGGAGGTCACCCCGCTGCCCGGCGCCGAGGAACTCTCCTTCCTGCGCGCGCTGCGGGACGCGGCCCTCTGCGACCGCTACGACCTGCTCGTCGTCGACCTCCCGCCGCTGTCCGGGGCCCTGGCCCTGCTCGGTCTGCCCGAGGAACTGCGCCGCTATCTGCGCCGCCTCCTGCCGCCCGAACGGCAGGCCGCCCGCGCCCTGCGCCCGGTCCTCGGCCGGCTGGCCGGTGTCCCCATGCCCGCCGACTGGCTGTACGAGACGGCCGCCCGCTGGGACGTCGAACTGGCCGCCGTGGAGGCCGTCCTCGCCGACCGGGACACCGCGGTACGCCTGGTCGCCGAACCGGGACCGGCCGGTGCCGACGCCGTGCGCACCGCCGTCCTCGGCCTCGCCCTGCGCGGCCTGCGCACCGAGGCCCTGGTCGCCAACCGGGTCCTGCCCGACACCGCCCCCGACAGCTGGCTCGCCGGGCTCCTCGCCCAGCAGCGCAAGACGCTCGCCGACTGGCAGGAGTCGTACGACGTCCACGCCGTCCCGCACCTCGGCCGGGACCCGCACGGGCCCGACGACCTCGCCGCTCTCGCCGTGCCCGCCGTCAACCCGGCACCCGACCCGGTCGAGTGGCCGGTCGCCGACCGCATCGCCGAGGACGGCGTGCTGGTCTGGCACCTCCCGCTGCCCGGCGCCATACGGAACGAACTGGACCTCGTCCGGCGCGGTGACGAACTCCTGATCACGGCGGGCCCCTTCCGCCGGATCGTGCCGCTGCCCTCGGCCCTGCGCCGCTGCACCGTCGCCGGCGCCGGACTCCTGGACGGCGAGCTGCGCATCCGGTTCACCCCGGACCCGGACCTGTGGCCCGGCACCGGACGGTGAACGGAATACGCCCGTTCGGGTACCGTCGTAAAGGCGAACCGTAGTCAGGAGTCCGCCATGAGCGATGAGCGCCCCGCAGCCGAACCGGAAGAGGAGCGGGCCGGCGACGCCGACGCCTGGGCCACGGCCTGCGCCGAGGACCTCGCCGCCCAGAAGGCCCGCCGCCGTACCGAGCACGGCCCCCCGCCGGGCTCGGCCGCCGAGGAGCTGAAGAAGCTCGTGGACTCGGTGGCCGACAAGCTGTCCGGCCTCCGGTCGCCGCTCCTCGGCGGCCTCGCCGGACCCGCCGCCCAGCAGGTGGTGCGGCAGGTCGTCGAGCAGGCGAAGGCCGCCGTGGAACCCGTCCTGGAGCGCAACCCGGACGTCTTCGACCATCTCGCCGCGGCCGGCGGTGAA
Organism: Streptomyces sp. NPDC042638; assembly: GCF_040647235.1. Taxonomy (NCBI): domain Bacteria; kingdom Bacillati; phylum Actinomycetota; class Actinomycetes; order Kitasatosporales; family Streptomycetaceae; genus Streptomyces; species Streptomyces sp. NPDC042638. Next base: position 32,182 of record NZ_JBEZBT010000034.1, on the reverse strand, counting down.
CTGCTCGCCGCCTACCGCTCCGCCGTCCAGGGTCAGGAACAGCGCTGGACCGCCCGCACGGCCGACCCCGCGGACGACCCGCGAGGCCGGCGCGACGGGGGCGAGGGCACCGGCCCGGGGGAGCGCATCGACCTGGACTGAAGCCTTCCCTCTGCGGGGCCTCGGGTACGGTTGGCCGTAGCGGGGCTCGACCGAAACTGAGGGATTCATGGGACTCACCATCGGCGTCGACATCGGCGGCACGAAGATCGCGGCCGGTGTGGTCGACGAGGAAGGCAACATCCTCTCGACCCACCAGGTGCCGACCCCGGGCACGCCCGAGGGCATCGTGGACGCCATCGCCGCCGCCGTCGACGGCGCGCGCGTGGGGCACGAGATCGTCGGCGTGGGCATCGGCGCGGCCGGTTACGTCAACCGGCAGCGCTCGACGGTGTACTTCGCGCCGAACATCGACTGGCGCAACGAGCCGCTGCAGGAGAAGGTCGAGGCCCGCACCGGCCTTCCCGTCGTGGTCGAGAACGACGCCAACGCCGCCGCCTGGGGCGAGTACCGGTTCGGCGCCGGCAAGGGCCACCGCAACGTCATCTGCATCACGCTCGGCACCGGCCTCGGCGGCGGCATCATCATCGGCAACAAACTGCGCCGCGGCCACTTCGGCGTGGCCGCCGAGTTCGGCCACATCCGCATGGTCCCGGACGGCCTGATGTGCGGCTGCGGCTCGCAGGGCTGCTGGGAGCAGTACGCCTCCGGCCGCGCCCTGGTCCGCTACGCCAAGCAGCGCGCCAACGCCACCCCCGAGAACGCCGAGCTGCTCCTCTCCCTGGGCGACGGCACCCCGGACGGCATCGAGGGCAAGCACATCTCCATGGCCGCCCGCCAGGGCGACCCGGTGGCCGTCGACTCCTACCGCGAGCTGGCCCGCTGGGCCGGCGCGGGACTGGCCGACCTGGCGTCCCTCTTCGACCCGTCCGCGTTCATCGTCGGCGGTGGCCTGTCCGACGAGGGCGAACTGGTCCTGGACCCGATCCGCAAGTCGTACAAGCGCTGGCTGGTCGGCGGCAACTGGCGCCCGGTGGCCGATGTGATCGCGGCCCAGCTCGGCAACAAGGCGGGCCTGGTGGGTGCGGCGGACCTGGCCCGGGAGCCCGACCCGATCATGTGACAGACGCCCGCTGCCCAGGGGCGGGGGGAACCGCGCGACCAGCCACGTGCGACCGGCGGTCGCCGCGGTCCCCGCGCCCCGGGCTGCCGGGCGTAGATTGGCCGGCATGGAGCTGCTTCCCAACTCCGGTACGGAACCCGACGGTTCCGCCGTCGTCCGCGTCCTGAGCTACAACATCCGCTCGATGCGGGACGACACGGACGCCCTCGCCCGTGTCATCACCGCCTGCGCCCCCGACCTGGTCCTCCTCCAGGAGGCCCCCCGCTTCTTCCGCTGGCGCAAGAAACTCGCCCGGCTCGCCGCCGCCTCCGGCCAGGTCGTCCTCACCGGCGGCGCCACGGCGTCGGGACCGGCGATCCTGTGCGGCCTGCGCGCCACGGTCGAGCGAACCGAGGACGTGCTGCTCCCCCTCACTCCCGGCCTGCACCGACGCGGGTTCGCCACGGCGGTGGTCCGCTTCGGGAGCGCCCGCCTCGGTGTGCTCAGCTGCCACCTCAGCCTCCAGCGGGACGAGCGCTACGCGCAGGGCGGCCTGCTCCTCGACCGGCTCACCGGACTCGGTGTGGAACACGCCATCGCGGGCGGCGACCTCAACGAACGCCCCGACGGCCGCACCTTCCGCCGGCTCGCCGCCCGTCTCCAGGACTGCCGGGCGACCGCACCCTGGGGCGGTGACTTCACCTCCACCCCCGCCGACCCCCACCAGCGCATCGACGCGATCTTCGCCACCGAGGGCGTCGAGGTGCTCGGCTGCGGTGTTCCCCTGGAGCAGCCGGGCGTCACCCGGGCCGATCTGACCGCGGCCACCGACCACCTGCCGGTGCTGGCCGCCCTGCGGGTCCCGGGGGCGTAGCGGGCGTCAGACCACCGCCCCGCGTCCCGGGTCACCGTCCTCGTCGTCGTCCGTCCGCATCCGGGCCACCAAAGTCACGAAGCCGCCGAGGAAGCCGCCGATGCCGAGCGTCGCCAGCCACCAGGTCATGTTCCAGCCGAGAACCACCGCGAGCAGGAGCAGGACGGGGCCGCCGACCACGCCGAGCCAGGCGAACCTGGCGGTCGTGTCCGAGGCCGGCAGCGGCGGCGGCTCCGGCGGTACGAAGTGGCCCTCGTCGTCCTCGTCGAAGTCGTCGTCGGACGGCTCGGGCACCGTGTAGTCGCGCGGGCCGACACCGGGCGCGAAGGAGACCGAGCCGCCGAGCGGACGGGCGGACCGCCGGTCAGCGGAGTCGTCCGTGTCGCGCCGGGGCTCGTCCTCCGGTTCCTTCCCCGGGTCCTTCTCCGGTTCCTTCACCGGGCCGGCTCCCGGACGCGCCGTGTCCTTCGCCGGGACCTTCGCCGCGCCCGTGGCCGGGTCCGGCTCCGGCAGGGCGAGGTCCTCCACCCGTCTGAAGGGCCGGGCACCCGGCGGGTCCGGCGGTTCCGCGCCGTACCCGGCGACGATGGCCCGCCAGGCGGCGTCCTCGTCGAACGGCACCTCCTGCTTGTCCGGCTCGCGGTCCTCTCGGCCCTCTCGGTCCTCACGGCCCTCTCGCCCGGAGTCGTGCTCAGCCAATTGCGGCCGTCCCTTCCTTGCCGACACCGGGTGCGAGCCTGCCGATGAAGGCGAGGCTCTCCTCGAAGACCCGGTCCGCGTCCAGGTCCAACGTCGCCACGTGGTAGCTGTGTTCCAGCACGACCTCCGTGACGTCCGTGGACGACACCCGGCTCAGCACCCGCGCCGAGTCGGCCGCCGGGACGACATGGTCCTGGGCGCTGCGCATGAGCAGCAACGGCTGGGTGACCTGGGGCAGCTCGCCGTCCAGCCGGCGCAGGAACACCCGCAGCGAGTGCGCGGCGTGCAGCGGCACCCGGTCGTACCCCAGCTCGGCCGCGCCCTCCTTCGCGATGTCGCTGGCGATGCCCTTCGTCGTGCGCACCAGATGCCGGGCCACCGGGAGGGCGTGCGCGGACAGGCCGTGCACCTTGTTGGCCGGGTTGACGACAACCGCGCCCATGACCCGCTCGCCGTGCCGGGCGGCGAGCCGGAGCGCCAGTGCCCCGCCCATCGACAGGCCCGCGACGAACACCCGGGAGCAGCGCGCGGCCAGCACGCGCAGCTCGCGGTCCACCTCCGCGTACCAGTCCTGCCAGGTCGTGAGCTGCATGTCCGACCAGCGGGTGCCGTGACCGGGCAGCAGCGGCAGGGAGACGGTCAGTCCGCGGGCCGCGTGGTGCTCCGCCCAGGGGCGCAGCGACTGGGGCGAGCCGGTGAAGCCATGGCAGAGGAGGACCCCCACCTCACCGCCCTCATGGCGGTACGGCTCGGCTCCGGGGAGAACTGGCATGTGCTTCACCGTACGCGACCGCACTGACACCGACCAGGGCCGTCGGGCCCATTGACGGTCCTCCGGGTTAAGGTCTCCTCGACGCGAACAGGAGGCACACGGGTGTTGTACGGAACGATGAAGCTCGCCATCGGAGGGCCGCTGAAGGTCGCCTTCAGGCCCTGGGTGGAGGGTTTGGAGAACGTTCCGGCCACCGGCCCCGCCATCCTGGCGAGCAACCATCTGTCCTTCTCGGACTCCTTCTTCCTGCCGGCCGTGCTGGACCGCAAGGTCACGTTCATCGCCAAGGCCGAGTACTTCACCACCCCGGGCGTGAAGGGCCGCCTCACCGCGGCCTTCTTCAAGGGTGTCGGCCAGCTCCCGGTGGACCGGTCCGGGGCGCGCGGCGCCGGTGAGGCGGCGGTCAAGAGCGGTATCGAGGTGCTGGAGCGCGGCGAGCTGTTCGGCATCTACCCGGAGGGCACCCGCTCACCCGACGGGCGGCTGTACCGGGGCAAGCCCGGCGGCCTCGCGCGCGTGGCACTGGCCACCGGCGCGCCGGTCATCCCGGTCGCCATGATCGACACGGAGAAGATCCAGCCGCCCGGGCAGGTGATGCCCAAGCTGATGCGGCCCGGCATCCGGATCGGCAAGCCCCTGGACTTCAGCCGCTACCAGGGCATGGAGCACGACCGGTTCGTGCTGCGCGCCCTGACCGACGAGGTCATGTACGAGATCATGAAGCTCTCCGGCCAGGAGTACGTCGACATCTACGCCACCGCCGCCAAGCGGCAGATCGCGGAGGCGGCCAAGGCGGCCAAGGAAGCGGAGAAGGCCGAGAAGGCCGAGAAGAAGCAGGCCGACTCCTAGGCGGGGGCCGAAGAGCCGGGGGGACCGGGGGGGACATGCCCGAGCGCGAGCGCGTCATGCGGATGTCGGTCGAGCTGCCGCTGTGGCGCGCGCTCGCCGGCTACCGCGTCCTGACCATGCTGTACGCCATCGGTCTGTGCGCCACCGCGTACGACCACTTCGTGCGCCCCTGGGTCGCCGTCGCCTACTACACGGTCCTGGTCACGTGGACCCTCACCACCCTGCCCCGGGTGGCCAACGCGGCGAGCTGCACCCGGCGTTTCCTGGCCGTCGACCTGGCTGTCGCGCTCGTCGGCATCCTGCTCACGCCGGTCGCCGACAGCCATGAGCGGATCGCGGGCGGCGGCCCCACCCTGCCGTCGATATGGACCGCCGGCGCGGTACTGGCCTTCGCCGTCAAGGGCGGCTGGCGCTGGGCGGCCGTCGCCTCCACGGCCGTGGCCGCCGTCAACCTGGTCGAGCGCGGCCACCCCGCCCGGGACACCGTGCACAACGTGGTCCTCGTCTGGGTCGCCTCCATCGCGATCGGCTACGTCGTGGAGGTGGCCCGCGCCTCCGAGCGCACCCTGGCCCGGGCGCTGGAGATCGAGGCCGCGACCCGGGAGCGGGAGCGGCTGGCCCGGGACATCCACGACAGCGTGCTGCAGGTGCTGGCGATGGTGAAGCGCCGGGGCACGGCCCTCGGCGGCGAGGCGGCCGAGCTGGGCAGGCTGGCCGGAGAACAGGAAGTGGCCCTGCGGACGCTGGTGTCGGGCGGTCTGGTGCCGGTGTCCCGGGTCTCGGAGGACCTGGCCGAAGGCGCCGTGGTCCGGCTGGTGGAGGAGCCGGGCGAGGAGGATCCGGCCGGCCCGGTCGACCTGCGCCTCCTGCTCGCCCCCTACGCGTGCGCCCGGTTCAGCCTCGCCGAACCCGGCGCCCCGGTGCCGCTGCCGCCGGCCGCGGCCCGTGAGGTGGCCGCCGCCGTCGGGGCCGCCCTGGACAACGTGCGCCGGCACGCCGGGGCGGGGGCCCGGGCCTGGATCCTGGTGGAGGACGAGCCGGAGGAGGTCGTCGTCACCGTCCGGGACGACGGCCCCGGCATCCCCGAGGGCCGGCTCGCGCAGGCCGAGGGCGAGGGCCGGCTCGGGGTGGCCCTGTCGATCCGGGGCCGGCTGCGCGACCTCGGCGGCAGCGCCGAGATCGTCTCCGTGCCCGGGCAGGGCACCGAAGTGGAACTGAAGGTACCGAAGGGCGCCGTGCGGGCGCGGGTGAAGAAGGCGGAGCAGCGATGACACAGCGACAGGACCCGATCAGGGTCATGGTGGTGGACGACCATCCCATGTGGCGTGACGCGGTCGCCCGTGACCTGGCCGAGTCGGGCTTCGAGGTGGTCGCCACCGCGGGCGACGGGGAGCAGGCGGTCCGCCGTGCCAAGGCCGCCGCCCCCGACGTCCTCGTGCTGGACCTCAACCTGCCCGCCAAGCCCGGTGTCCAGGTGTGCAAGGAACTCGTCGCGCACAACCCGGCGTTGCGCGTGCTCGTCCTCTCGGCGAGCGGTGAGCACGCGGACGTGCTCGAGGCGGTGAAGTCCGGCGCGACCGGCTATCTGCTGAAGTCGGCCTCCACCGGGGAACTGCTGGACGCGGTGCGCCGTACGGCCGTGGGCGACGCGGTGTTCACGCCCGGCCTCGCCGGACTGGTCCTCGGCGAGTACCGGCGGCTGGCCGCCGAGCCCGTGCCCGCGCCGGACGCCGGCGAGCCGGGCGCACCCCGGCTGACGGACCGGGAGACGGAGGTGCTGCGGCTGGTGGCGAAGGGCCTGAGCTACAAGCAGATCGCCGAACGCCTCGTCATCTCCCACCGCACGGTGCAGAACCACGTGCAGAACACGCTCGGCAAGCTCCAACTGCACAACAGGGTCGAGCTGGTGCGGTACGCGATAGAGCGCGGACTCGACGACGAGTAGCCCGGATCGCGGCGACTGCATCCGAATCACCCTCCCGCCTCTCCCGATGTGACGCGGATCACCATTAGCGTGACCGATCGTCAGGCAAGCGTGGCGAAGGGACATTTCATGCGAGTCGGAGTACTGACCGGAGGCGGCGACTGCCCCGGGCTCAACGCCGTCATCCGGGGCATCGTACGCAAGGGCGTGCAGGAGTACGGCTACGACTTCGTCGGTTTCCGGGACGGCTGGCGGGGCCCCCTGGAGAACGACACGGTCCGCCTCGACATCCCCGCGGTGCGCGGCATCCTGCCCCGCGGCGGCACCGTCCTCGGCTCCTCGCGGACCAACCCCCTGAAGGTGGAGGGCGGTATCCGCCGGATCAAGGACAACCTCGCCAAGCAGGAGGTGGAGGCCCTCGTCGCGATCGGCGGCGAGGACACCCTCGGCGTCGCGGCGCGTCTGTCCGACGAGTACGGCGTGCCCTGCGTCGGCGTACCGAAGACCATCGACAACGATCTGTCCGCCACCGACTACACCTTCGGCTTCGACACCGCCGTCAACATCGCCACCGAGGCGATCGACCGGCTGCACACCACCGCCGAGTCCCACATGCGGGTCCTGGTCTGCGAGGTGATGGGGCGGCACGCCGGCTGGATCGCGCTGCACTCGGGCCTCGCCGGCGGCGCCAACGTCATCCTCATCCCCGAGCAGCGCTTCGACCTCGACCAGGTGTGCGCGTGGATCACCTCCCGCTTCCGGGCGTCGTACGCCCCGATCGTCGTCGTCGCCGAGGGCGCCATGCCGAAGGACGGCGAGGTGGTGCTCAAGGACCAGTCGCTGGACTCCTTCGGGCACGTGCGGCTGTCCGGGGTCGGCGAGTGGCTCGCCAAGGAGATCGAGAGGCGTACCGGCAAGGAGGCCCGCACCACGGTCCTCGGACACATCCAGCGCGGCGGCACGCCCAGCGCCTTCGACCGCTGGCTGGCCACCCGCTTCGGTCTGCACGCCATCGACTGCGTGCGCGACGGTGACTTCGGCAAGATGGTCGCCCTGCGCGGCACCGACATCGTCCGCGTCCCGATCTCCGAGGCCACGGCCAGGCTGAAGACGGTCGACCCGAAGCTGTACGAGGAGGTCGGGGTGTTCTTCGGCTGACGACCCGGCCCGGGCCTGGGGACGCACGCGGCCCCAGGCCCCCGCACCGCCTCAGCCCACCGTGCTCGCCCCGCGCAGCCGGCCGATCAGCTCCTCGACGACCGCCGCGCCGTTCAGCGTGAGCACCGACTCCGGATGGAACTGCACGCCGGCGAAGCCGGGACCCCTGAGCGCGTGCACCTCGCCGTCGGCCGCGCGGCTCACCTCGACGCCGTGCGCGGCCAGCTCCCGGGCCGCCTCCTCGTCACAGTGCGCGACGAAGCTGTTGTAGAAGCCGACGGTCTCGCTCCGCCCGAACAGGTCGATCCCGGTCTGCGCACCCTGGTGGGGCACGTGCCTCCGGACGATCTCCAGGCCCAGCTCCGCCGCCATCAGCTCGTGCCCGAGACAGACGCCGAGCACACCGTGCCGGTGCCCCCGCAGCAGCTCGGCGGTGAGGTCCCGCAGGAAGCGCATCTTGGGGTCGTCGAGATCGCGGGGGTCGCCCGGGCCGGGCCCGAGGACGACCGGCCCCTCGTGCGCGAGCACCGCCGCCCGCAGCCCGGGCTCGTCGTACCGCCGGACGGTCACGTCGAGGCCGGTCGACCGCAGGACGTGCGCGAGCATCGCGGTGAAGGTGTCCTCCCCGTCGACGACGAGGGCGTGGCCCGCCAGGGCCTCGGACCGCTCCCGCATCCGCAGCCAGAACGGCGCGAGCGCCGCCCGCCGCCCGTCCAGCGCGGCCCGCACCCGCGGATCGTCGGCCAGCCGGGGCCGCTCCCGCTCCCGGGGCGGCCGGGACGGCCGGGCCCCGAGGGCGGCGAGCACACCCGCCGCCTTCGCGTGGGTCTCCGCGACCTCGCCGGCGGGGTCGGAGCCGCGCACCAGCGTCGCCCCGACCGGAACGCGCAGCCGGCCGTCGGCGCCGATGTCGGCGGTGCGGATCAGGATGGGGGAGTCGAGGGTCTGCGCGCCCCCGGAGTCCCGCCCGAGCAGGGCGAGCGCACCGGCGTAGTACCCGCGCCCCCCGGACTCGTGGCGCTCGATCACCCGGCACGCGTTCTGCACCGGCGAGCCGGTGACCGTGGCCGCGAACAGGGTCTCCCGCAGCACCTCCCGGGCGTCCAGGGAGGACCTGCCGCGCAGCTCGTACTCGGTGTGCGCGAGGTGCGCCATCTCCTTCAGCCGGGGGCCGACGACGACCCCGCCCATGTCGCCGACGGTGCACATCATCTTCAGTTCCTCGTCGACGACCATCGACAGCTCCTCGATCTCCTTGCCGTCGGCCAGGAAGGAGAGCAGGTGCTCGGGGGTCGGTCCCTCGGCGGGATAGCGGTACGTCCCGCTGATCGGGTTCATCACGACGGTGCCGCCGGACATCCGCACGTGCACCTCCGGGCTGGCACCCACCAGGGTCCGGTCGCCGGTGTGCACCACGAACGTCCAGTACGCGCCCCGCTCACCCTCCAGCAGCCGCCGGAACAGCGCGAGGGCGTCGGCGCGGCCGAAGCCGGGGATCTCGCCCTCGTAGGTGCGCCGGATCACGAAGTTCGCGCCCTCGCCGCGGCCGATCTCCTCGTGCAGCACCCGGCCGACGATCTCGCGGTACTCCTCGTCCGTCACGTCGAAGCCGCCGCCCTCGACCCGCACCTCGTGCGCCGGGAGCCGGGAGAGCGCCTCGGCGAGCGGGACGGCGTACGACTCCTCGGGGGTCAGCACCAGCAGCGGGGTGCCGTCGTCGCGGACGTCGAAGCCGCGTTCGCGGATCTGCCGGAACGGGACCAGGGCGAGCCCCTCGTCGGGCAGGTCGGCGAGCCGGTCACGGCTGGTCACCGGGCCGAGCAGCACCTCCACCAGCTGCTCGTCACGGCCGGGGGTGCGGCGGCGGAGCAGGGCGAAGGGGCGGGGGTCGTGCAGCAGCTGTGCCAGATCCATGGTTCCTCTGTACGTCGGTGAGGAGGAACGACCCCGGAAAACGCCGAAGGCCGCCCCTCGGGCGGCCTTCGGCGTTGTCTTGTCGTACGCGCGATCAGCGGGCCGCCGGAGAAGCGGTCCACCACCAGTTCTGGATGCGGTTCTGCATCGGAAGCGCGAACATGCCAGGCACCTTACCGCACCCCCGGTCCGTCCACCGGGCAGTCACTCCGTCTCACCCTTCGAGCGGGAGGAAAAAACATCCGACACGACCCCGTAATGTTTACGAGGTGACCGTGAACGCTAAGACCAGCCCGAGCGCTGGCAACACCTGGCGAAACCTGCCCGCGGCGCAGCAGCCCGAGTACCCCGACGCCGAGGCTCTGCGCGCAGTGATCGCGGACCTCGAGTCGTATCCGCCGCTCGTCTTCGCGGGCGAGTGCGACCAGCTGCGCGCCCGGATGGCGGCCGTCGCCAAGGGAGAGGCGTTCCTCCTCCAGGGCGGCGACTGCGCCGAGGCGTTCGACGCGGTGTCCGCCGATCACATCCGGAACAAGCTGAAGACGCTGCTCCAGATGGGTGCCGTCCTGACCTACGCGGCCTCCGTGCCCGTGGTGAAGGTGGGCCGGATCGCGGGGCAGTACTCCAAGCCCCGCTCCAAGCCCACCGAGACCCGCGACGGCGTGACCCTGCCGACCTACCGGGGCGACTCCGTCAACGGCTTCGACTTCACCGAGGCCAGCCGCGTCCCGGACCCCGAGCGGCTGAAGCGCATGTACCACGCGTCGGCCTCCACGCTGAACCTGGTGCGCGCCTTCACCACCGGCGGCTACGCCGACCTGCGCCAGGTGCACGCCTGGAACCAGGACTTCGTGAAGACCTCGCCGTCGGGCCAGCGCTACGAGCAGCTCGCGCGCGAGATCGACAACGCGCTGAACTTCATGCGGGCCTGCGGCACCGACCCGGAGGAGTTCAAGACCGTCGAGTTCTTCTCCTCGCACGAGGCGCTGCTGCTGGACTACGAGTCCGCCCTGACCCGGGTCGACTCCCGCACCGGCAAGCTCTACGACGTCTCCGGGCACATGGTGTGGATCGGTGAGCGCACCCGGCAGCTGGACGGCGCGCACATCGAGTTCGCCTCGAAGATCCGCAACCCGATCGGCATCAAGCTCGGCCCGACCACCACGGCCGAGGAGGCGCTGCGGTACATCGACCGCCTCGACCCCGAGCGGGAGCCGGGCCGGCTGACCTTCATCGTCCGCATGGGCGCCGACAAGATCCGCGACAAGCTCCCCGAGCTGGTCGAGAAGGTCACGGCGTCCGGCGCGACGGTGGCCTGGGTGACCGACCCGATGCACGGCAACACCTTCGAGGCGGCCTCCGGGCACAAGACCCGCCGCTTCGACGACGTGCTCGACGAGGTCAAGGGCTTCTTCGAGGTCCACAAGGGGCTCGGCACCCACCCGGGTGGCATCCACGTGGAGCTGACCGGCGACGACGTCACCGAGTGCGTGGGCGGCGGTGACGAGATCTTCGTCGACGACCTGCACCAGCGCTACGAGACCGCCTGCGACCCGCGGCTGAACCGCAGCCAGTCGCTGGACCTGGCGTTCCTCGTCGCCGAGATGTACCGGGACCAGTAACCGGTACCGGCCACCGCCTGGGGCGCGGATCACATCCGATCCGCGCCCCTCGCACTTTTGCGTAGGCGACGGGGTGGGTAAGGTTAGGTTTGCCTCACCGGAAATCGGGGCGGCAGCCAGTCAGCGACCCCGTCGGGAGGTGAACCGCGTGTACGTCTGCAGTTGCTTCGGCATCACCGAACAGCAGGTTCAGCAGCACGCGGAGAACGGCGCCGGCACCCCGCGCCAGATCGCCTCGGCCTGCAAGGCCGGCACCGACTGCGGCGGCTGTGTGCGCCGGATCCAGGCCCTCCTCGGCCGGGGCGCCTGCCCCCGCCGGGAGCTGATCGAGCGGCACGCCCCGGCTCTCGAAGCGCTGGACGACGCGGCCTAGGGCTCGCGGCCGCGCCGCTCAGGGGCTGGAGAAGCCGCTGGTGGACGGCCCCGACGGGTCGGGCTGACTCTGCTCGATCACCGTCGAGAGGTAGAGCGCCTCTCCCAGTTTGTCCACCAGCTCCAGCTGCGTGTCCAGGTAGTCGATGTGGTGCTCCTCGTCGGCCAGGATCGCCTCGAAGATGTTCGCCGAGGTGATGTCGCCCTTGTCGCGCATCACCTGGACGCCCCGGCGCAGCCGGTCGATGGCCTCCACCTCGACCTGCCGGTCGGCCTGGAACATCTCGGCCACCGTCTGCCCGACCCGGACGTGGAAGAGCCGCTGGTAGTTCGGCAGGCCGTCCAGGAGCAGGATGCGGTCGGTGAGCAGCTCGGCGTGCCGCATCTCGTCGAACGATTCGGCGCGGGTGTACTCGGCGAGCTTCGCCCATCCCCGGTGGTCCTGGAGCTTGGAGTGCAGGAAGTACTGGTTGATCGCGGTCAGCTCGGCGGTCAGCTGCTCGTTGAGCAGTTCGATGACCTCGGGGTCGCCTTGCATGCGACGGGCTCCTTCCGGACGACGGGCCGATAGCGCCGCATGATGGCACTGCCTGCGAAGATCGTCCAGTAAGTGCATACTTAGTAAGTAAGTGCCGACTTACCCCAGTTATCCGTTTCGTCATGCGGTGGTCAAGGGCATCGCCCGAGGTCTGTCAGGATGGATACATGGGGCATCCGGTGGAGCGAGAGTCTGGGGCAGCGGCAGGGTCCGAGCTTCCGCCGGGTCAGCGGCTCCAGCGTGGCTGGCCGGTCACGCACTACGGACCCGTCCCGAAGTTCCGGCCCGAGCGCTGGGACTTCCGGGTCTTCGGCGCCACCGCCGACGGCGACAAGCACGCCTGGAACCACGAGGAGTTCACGGCCCTGCCGTACACCTCCGTGGTGGCCGATCTGCACTGCGTGACGAAGTTCAGCATGGTCGGCGCGGAGTGGGGCGGCGTCCCGGCCCGCGCGATCCTGGACCTGGCCCCGCCGGCGCCGGACGTCACCCATGTGATGGTCTGGGCGGAGTACGGCTTCAGCTCCAACCTGCGCCTCACGGACTTCGCCTCCGATCACACGATCTTCGCCACCCACAAGGACGGCGAGCTGCTCACCGCCGAGCACGGCTTCCCGGTCCGGCTGGTCGTGCCCCATCTGTACGCCTGGAAGGGGCCCAAATGGGTCCGGGGCGTGGAGTACATGACCGCCGACCGCCGCGGCTTCTGGGAGGAGCGCGGCTACCACAACATCGGCGACCCCTGGAAGGAGCAGCGCTACTCCTACCAGGAGGGGCTCGGCGACGGCCCGGAGCTCTGACTCCGGACCGGCTCAGTGGTGGTACCGGTGCACCACCGCGTGTCCCTTGCCGCGGCCGATCGTCCACTTGTTGACCGGGGTGGTCACCACGAAGGCGATCACCAGCGAGATCACGAGCGAGACCCAGAACAGCGCGTCGCCCAGCATGGCGTCCCTGGCGGACGGCCAGACCAGGATCACCCCGTTGTCGATCAGCTCCATCACGGCGATGGACAGGGTGTCCGCCGCCAGTGCCACCCGGAAGGCCGTACGGAAGCCGACGCCCGCCCTCAGCACCCCGCGCAGGGTGAGCGAGTAGCCGAAGAAGAAGGCCAGCGCGATCGCGAGCAGGGTGGTCGGCAGGTTGCCCCACCCGAACGCCGTACCCAGGACCATGCCCAGCACCTCGCCGATGGCGCAGCCGGTGAGGCAGTGCAGGGTGGCCTGTGCGGCCGTTGCCCAGCCGGTCCCGCCCGCGTGACCGGCGTGGTGCGCGTGGTGCGCGTGATGTGCGTCGTGATGGACGTGTTCCGTGTGTGCCTCGTGCTGCATGACGTGTACCCCCATGTCGGATGACGGCTCCTGCACCGGACAGGAACCATATACCCCCCAGGGGTATTCCCCAAGGGTTATGCGTCGCGCAGTTTCTTCAGGCGTTCCACGTCCGCCGCGTGCCCCTCCTTCCCGCCGGGCGTCTCGATGACCAGCGGGACGCCCTCGGTCGCGGGATGGGTCATGAGCGCCCGGAACGGGTCCTCGCCGATGTGGCCGACGCCGATGTTCTCGTGCCGGTCCTTGTGCGCGCCCACCACATCCTTGGAGTCGTTGGCGTGGATCAGCTTCAGCCGGCCCGCACCGACGGTGTCCACCAGGAGGTCCAGGGTCTGGTGCATGCCGCTCGGCCCGGTCAGATCGTGTCCGGCGGCGAAGACGTGGCAGGTGTCCAGGCACACGCCCAGCCTCGGGTGGGCGTCCAGCGCCTCGAAGTAGGGCCCGAATTCCCAGGTCCGCGAGCACAGTGAGGATCCCTGCCCGGCGGTCGACTCCAGCAGCAGGAACGGGTCGTCGTCGTGGGTCAGCTCGTCCAGCAGCGGCAGCATGTGCTCGCGCACCTGCTGCAGCGCCGTCTCCCGGGCCCGTCCGCCGGTCGCGCTCCCGGTGTGCACCACCACACCCAGCGCGCCGATCTCCCGCGCCCGCCGCAGGGAGTGCCTGAGCGACTCCACCGACCGTTCCACGGTCGCCTCGGTGTGCGAGCCGAAGTTGATCAGATAGGGGGCGTGGACGTACGCCGGGACCGACTCCTCGGCACACGCCGCGCGGAACGCCTCGTCCTGCCGCGGGTTCCCGGCGGGCGTGGCCCAGCCGCGCGGGTTGGCGACGAAGACCTGCACGGCCTCCGCCTTCAGGTCGCGGGCGTAGGACAGCCCGACGGAGTGCAGCCCACCGGCCACGGGCACATGGCCGCCGACGGGGTTGCGGGGGAGGGAGGACTGAACGGGACTCACCCGTTCAGGGTGTCATGTCCGCCCCCGCGCCCGGACCACGGCCGGTGGTGAACCGGGTCACCGGATGGTGATCGTGACCGTCGACCCCTTGGGTGCCTTGTCGCCGCCCTCCACCGACTGCTTCTTCACGGTGTCCCCGAACAGCCCGAGCAGGCCGCGGTCCTCGTTCACCTCGAAGCCCGCGCCCTCCAGGGCCGTGTGCGCGTCGTCCACGCTGTCCCCGACCACGTCCGGGACCTCGATCATCTCCGGGCCCTTGGACAGCGTCAGCGTCACCGTGTCGCCCTCGGCCGCCTGGCGTCCGCCGCCGGGGCTCTGCGCGGCGACCTCGCCCTTGTCGTACTCGGAGTTGACCCGGCCGGCGGCGATCCGCACCTTCAGCCCGGCGTCCGTCAGCTCCGCCCTGGCACTGTCCAGGTCGTCGCCCGTGACGTCCGGCACGTCGATGGGGCTGCCCTTGCTGACGACCAGCGCGATCGCCGAGCCCGCGTGCCGCTTGGTGCCCGCGTCCGGGACCGTGCGGATCACCGAGCCCGTGTCGACGTCCTCGCTGAACTCGCGGGTGACCATGCCCGGCTCCAGGCCGTCCGCCTTCAGCCGTGCCCGCGCCTTCGCGAGCGGCTGCCCCTCCACGTTCGGCACGTTCACCGTCTCCGGTCCGAGCGACACGGTCAGCGTCACCGAGTCGTGGTCCCGGATGCGCGCGCCCGGTGCCGGGTCGCTGCCGATCACCGTGCCCCGCTCCACGGTGTCGCTGTAGGCCCGCTTGACCTGGCCGACGTCGAGCCCGGCCGTCCTCAGCCGTTCCCTCGCCTGCGTCTCGGTCTTGGCCAGCAGCGGCGGCACCCGGGTGAACTGGCCGGAGTTGATGTACCAGACCCCGGCGCCCACGCCGAACACCACCAGCACGGCCGCGATCAGCGCCAGCACCGCGCGCGGGGGCCGTGCCGGACGCCGGCGGGGCGGCACGGGCGGGCTCTGGAAGCGGGCGGTGCGGTCGATGCCGTCGCCCGGGGCGCCCTCGGGAGCGTCCTCGTCGACGGGCAGTGGCCGGGGCACGGTCAGCGCGCGCGGGATCACGCTCGTCCGGTCCCCGGCGTTGTCGTGGCCGGCGGACAGCGCCTGCGGCGGCACCACGTCCAGTTGCTCGTCGGTCAGCGTCCGGCGGGCCTCGCGCACCTGGGCGAGCAGCGCCACGGCGTCGTGCGGCCGGCCGTCGGGTATGCGCGCGGCGGCCGACGCGACCAGCGCGTCCAGCTCGTACGGCAGCCCCGGCACGAGCGCCGAGGGCGGCGGCACGTCCTCGTGGATGTGCTTGTAGAGCACCTGGGCCGGGGAGTCCCCGGAGTGCGGCTTGGTGCCGGTCAGCATCTCGTACAGGACCACACCGCACGCGTACACGTCGACACGCGGGTCCGTGGTGCCCTGCTCGATCTGCTCGGGCGCGAGGTAGGAGACGGTCCCGAGTACGGCACCGGTCGTGCTGGTCACCGTGTCCACGGAGCGCACCAGCCCGAAGTCGGCGACCTTGACCCGGCCGTCGTCGCCTATCAGCACGTTCTCGGGCTTCATGTCGCGGTGCACGAACCCGGCCCGGTGCGCGGCCCCGAGCGCGGCGAGCACCGGCTCCAGGATGTCCAGCGCGGCCCGCGGCTGCACGGCACCCCGCTCGCGCAGCACGTCCCGCAGGGTGCAGCCGGCGATGTACTCCATGGCCAGGTAGACGTACGACCCGTCGGTGCCCTGGTCGAAGACCTGCACCACGTTGGGGTGGTCGAGCCGGGCGACGGACTTCGCCTCCCGGATGAACCGTTCGACGAAGGCCCCGTCGGAGGCCAGCGCCGGGTGCATCACCTTCAGCGCGAGAACGCGGTCCAGGCGGGTGTCCAGGGCCCGGTAGACCGTGGCCATCCCACCGGCCGCGATCCGCGCGTCCACGCGATACCTGCCGTCGAGCACCTGCCCGACGAGGGGGTCCTGAAGGGTCGTATCCACGAGAGGCGAGTCTACGAGCCGCGACCGGCACGGCCGCCCCGCCCACCGGCATCGGGGCGGGACTGCAGCCGACCTGTGACGCTACACACGCCCCCGCCCACCGCGTGGGCGGGGGCGAACAGGACGGGGCCGTATCTCCGGCTAGAACGCGGGGCGCTCGGGATCCAGTACGGCCAGGCCCTCCGTGGGAGACGACGCCTCCGCGAGATAGCGCCGCGGGATCCGCCCGGCCAGCCGGGCCAGCCGGCCCCCCTCCGCCGCGTGCCGCATCGCGGCGGCCATCCGCTCCGGCTCCTGCGCCCGCGTCACCGCCGACGCCAGCATCACCCCGGCACACCCCAGCTCCATCGCCAGCGCCACGTCGGACGCCGTACCCGCCCCCGCGTCCAGGATCACCGGCACGCGCGCGTGCTCCACGATCAGCTGGAAGTTGTGCGGATTGCGGATGCCGAGCCCGGAGCCGATCGGCGAACCGAGCGGCATGACCGCGGCGCAGCCGACGTCCTCCAGCTTCCGCGCGAGCACGGGATCGTCGTTGGTGTAGGGCAGCACCGTGAACCCGTCGTCGACCAGCGTCTCCGCCGCCTCCAGTGTCTCCACCGGGTCCGGCAGCAGCGTCCGCTCGTCGGCGATGACCTCCAGCTTGACCAGGTCCGTGCCCAGCGCCTCCCGGGCCAGCCGGGCGGTCAGCACGGCCTCGCCCGCGGTGAAACACCCCGCCGTGTTCGGCAGTACCCGGATACCGAGCCGCTCCAGCACCGACAGCACCGAGCCGTGCACGGAGGGGTCCACCCGGCGCATGGCCACCGTCGTCAGCTCGGTACCGGAGGCGATCAGCGCCCGCTCCAGCACCTCCAGGCTGGGCGCCCCGCCCGTACCCATGATCAGCCGGGACGAGAAGGCCAGTCCGCCGAGGACCAGGGGATCGTCAGCCATGGCTCAGCCTCCCTGCACGGCCGTGAGGACTTCGACGCGGTCGCCCTCGGCGAGGGCGGTCGTCGCCCACTGCGCGCGCGGGACGACGGTCTCGTTGACGGCGGCGGCCACCCCGCGCGGCGCCGCCGTGAGCCTGCGGACCAGCGCGTCCAGCGCGGTGCCGGCGGCGACCTGGAGGGGTTCACCGTTGACGGAGATCGTGACGGAGAGGTTCATGCGGATCGCTCCAGCCGTTCCATGGGCGCGGCGCCGAACCGCCGCGGGGTGAAGGCGCGCGCCTCCTCGGGCAGTCCACCGGTGACCAGCGCATGCGCCAGCACGTCCCCGGTGACCGGGGTGAGCAGCACGCCGTTGCGGTAGTGCCCCGTGGCCAGCAGCAGCCCGGCCAGGCCGGACGGGCCGAGCAGCGGCGCGTTGTCGGGGGAGCCGGGGCGCAGCCCGGCCCGGGTCTCGGTGAGCGGCAGCTCGGTGATGCCGGGCACCAGCTCGTGGGCGTCCCGCAGCAGCTGGTACACGCCCCCCGCCGTGACCGTCGTGTCCCAGCCCAGCTCCTCGCTGGTGGCGCCGACCACGAGTTCGCCGTTCTCCCGGGGCACGAGGTAGACATGGCTGCCGCGCACCACGGCCCGCACGGTCCGGCTCAGGAACGGCGCGTACCGGCGCGGCACGGCCAGCCGCAGCACCTGTCCCTTGACCGGCCGCACCGGCGGCAGCACCTCGGCCGGCACGCCCGCGAGGCGCCCGCTCAGGCTTCCGGCGGCCAGCACCACCTGCTCCGCGCGCAGTGCGGTGCCGTCCCCCGTGGTGATCCCGACGGCCCGGTCCCCCGCCACGTCCAGCCGCTCCGCGCGGACGCGGTGGAAGACCACACCGGCCCGCTCGCACGCGGCCACCAGGGCCGCCGCCAGCCGGCGCGGGTCGATCTGGTGGTCGCCGTCGACCCGCAGTCCGCCGCGCACCCCCGGCGCGAGCATCGGCTCCAGCCGCCGGCACTCCCGTCCGGACAGCCACTCCGACTCCAGGCCCGAGCGCTGCTGGAGCGCGTGCAGTTCGCGCAGGCCGGCGCGGTCGTCGGCGTCCAGGGCGACGGCGAGGGTGCCGCAGCGGCGATAGCCGAGGTCGTGGCCGGTCAGTTCGGTCAGCTCGGCCGTGAACGCCGGATAACGGCGGGCCGACTCCAGGTTCAGGGCGAGCAGGGTCTCCTCGCCGTAGTGCAGCTCGGTGACCGCGGCCAGCATCCCGGCCGCCACCTGCGCGGCCCCGCCCCCGGGCTCGGGGTCCACCACGGAGGTGACGAGCCCGCGCTGCGCCGCGCGCCAGGCCGTGACCAGGCCGATGATTCCGCCCCCGATGACGAGGACGTCGGACGTACGTGACGACATGGGCGTCCAGCCCCTCCCTTCGCCGGCATGACCCGGATCAGGTTCGTACGGTCGGAGGCCGCCAGCCTCCCTCTCAGCCCGGTGCGTCCGGGCTCCCGCGAGTGCTTGTACGGTGGCCACCCTAGCCCGCGGACCTCGTCACTCGTAAGGGAGCCCCGATTCATGGCCCGGTCGCTCGACGGACTGACCTTCGCCCCCGTGTCCGACCAGGCCCCAGGTCAGGTGGGTACCCGCACCCGGTTCGCCTACCACGAGAAGGACGGCGAGGTCTGGGCCGAGTACGCGGGCGGCGACGTCGTACGCGGCCACCTGGTCGGCACCCGGGAGGGCGACCAGGTGGACTTCCGGTACGTGCAGCTCAGGACCGACGGGACGACCGCCTCGGGGCACTGCGTGTCCACGGTCGTGGAGCTGCCGGACGGACGCGTGCGGCTGGCGGAGACCTGGGAGTGGGAGTCCCGGCCGGGCTCCGGCACCAGCGTTGTGGAGCAGGTCACCGAGCCCGCCCCCTGACTGACGCTCAGTCATGTGTCTAAGGTGATCGGGTGAGCGAGCAGACAGCGGAAGAAGGCACGTCACAGGGACGGCGCGTGGTCGTCGTCGGCGCGGGCATGGCCGGGGTGCAGACCGCGGTCGCGCTGCGGGAACAGGGCTTCCGGGGCCCTGTGACCGTCATCGGCGCCGAACCGCACCAGCCGTACGACCGGCCGCCGCTGTCCAAGGCGGTGCTGCTCGGCAAGGCCGAGGGCTCCGCGTTCGACGTGGACTTCGAGTCCCTCGGCGTCGAGCTGCGGCTCGGCTGCGAGGTGTACGGCCTCAGGCCCGCCGCGCGCGAGCTGGACACCGAGACGGGCCCGGTGCCGTACGACGTCCTGGTCCTCGCCACCGGCGCCGAACCGGTCATGCTGCCCGGCACCGAGGGCGTGCCGGGGGTCCATCTGCTGCGCACCCTGGACGACGCCGAGCGGCTGCGGCCCGTGCTCGCCCGGCAGCACGACATCGTGGTGGTGGGCGCCGGCTGGATCGGCGCCGAGTTCGCCACCGCCGCCCGCGAGGCCGGCTGCGCGGTGACCGTGGTGGAGGCCGCCGACCACCCGCTCGCCGGGGCCCTGCCCGCCGAGGTCGCCGCGCCCATGACCGCCTGGTACGCCGACAGCGGTACGGAGCTGCGCACCCACGCGCGCGTGGAGCGCGTCGAGCCCGGCGCGGTGGTGCTCGCCGACGGCACCCGGCTGCCCGCGGGCGCCGTCGTCGTCGGCATCGGGGCCCGGCCCGCCACCGGCTGGCTGGCGGGCTCCGGCATCGCCCTGGGCGCGCACGGCGACGTCCTCGCCGACGCCCGGCTGCGCACCTCCCTGGCGGACGTGTACGCCGTCGGCGACTGCGCGTCCTTCCCCTCGGCCCGCTACGGCGAACGGCTCCTCGTCCACCACTGGGACAACGCCCTGCAGGGCCCGCGCACGGTCGCCGCGAACATCCTCGGCGAGACCCCGGCCGTCTACGACCCGGTGCCGTACTTCTGGTCCGAGCAGTTCGGCCGGTTCGTGCAGTACGCCGGACACCATGCCGCGGCCGACCGCGTGGTCTGGCGCGGTGATCCGGCGGGCCCCTCCTGGACGGTGTGCTGGCTGCGCGAGGAGCGCCTGGTGGCCCTGCTGGCCGTCGGCCGGCCGCGTGATCTGGCCCAGGGCCGCCGGCTGATCGAGGCGGGCCGCCACATGGACTCCGAGGCTCTGTCCGAGCCGGCCCGCCCCCTGAAGGACGCCACCGCCGACTAGCGCGTCCTCCCAGGTGGACCCGCCTGGCTTCCGACTGTCGGTGGGGGATGGCAGGCTTGTCCCCGTGACCGAGATTGACGCAAAAATCGATGCTCTCGTCCCCGCCTGGCTCACGCTCCCCGACATCGCCGAACAGTTCGGCGTCGAGGTGACGCGCGTCCGGCAGCTGGTCAAGGAGGGCCAGCTGATCGCCGTACGCCGAGGTGAGAACCGGGCGCTGCACGTCCCCGCCGCCTTCATCGACGGGGACAAGGTCGTCAAGGGCCTGTCCGGGACCCTGACGCTCCTGCGGGACGACGGCTTCACGGACGAAGAGATGATCGAGTGGCTCTTCACCCCCGACCCGACCCTGCCCGGCACCCCCGCGCAGGCCCTGAGCGAGAATCGCGGCACGGAGGTGAAGCGCCGCGCCCAGGCGCTCGCCGTCTGAGGCCGACCCGCATCAGGGGGCGGCGTGCTGGACCGAGCCCGCACGCCGCCCGCGGAACCACCAGGCACACCGACCACGGGGGAACCCACGCATGTCCGACACCGCCCGCGCCGCGCTCGCCGACGCCCGCCTGTACCTCTGCACGGACGCCCGCAAGCGCCAGGGCGACCTGCCCGAGTTCCTGGACGCGGTCCTGGCCGGCGGGGTGGACATCGTGCAGCTGCGGGACAAGGGCATGGAGGCGGCCGAGGAGCTGGAGCACCTGCGGGTCTTCGCCGACGCCTGCGCCCGGCACGGCAAGCTGCTCGCCGTCAACGACCGGGCCGACGTCGCCCACGCGGTCCGTGCCGACGTGCTGCACCTCGGCCAGGGCGACCTGCCGGTCCCCGCGGCCCGTGCGATCCTCGGCGACGGGGTGCTGATCGGCCGCTCCACGCACGCCGAGGCCGAGGCCGGCGCCGCCGCCGTCCAGGAGGGCGTGGACTACTTCTGCACCGGCCCCTGCTGGCCGACCCCCACCAAGCCCGGCCGCCACGCACCCGGTCTCGACCTGGTCCGCCACACGGCGGGCCTCGGCACCGGCCGTCCCTGGTTCGCCATCGGCGGTATCGACCTCGGCAACCTGGACCAGGTGCTGGACGCGGGTGCCCGCAGGGTGGTCGTGGTCCGCGCGGTCACCGAGGCGGACGACCCGGGCGCGGCGGCGGCGGAGTTCGCGAAGCGGCTGCGGCAGCTCTAGGCCCGCGGCCCCCGCTGGGCCCGGTGACGGTCCGGGGATCCGGTGTCCCAGGGATTTGTCCCGGGGGTTTGTCCCGGGGGTTTGTCCAAGGGATGGACAGGAACCCGGCAATTCGGTCAAATACCCTACGCACGGTTGGGTGACCGTCCCCGCCTGGCTAACCTGCGGGTATGGCCCTCGGAACCGCATCCACCAGGACTGATCGCGCACGCACCGTGCGCGACATCCTCGCCACCGGCAAGAGGACGTACTCGTTCGAGTTCTCGGCGCCGAAGACCTCCAAGGGCGAGCGGAACCTGTGGAGTGCGCTCCGGCGGGTCGAGGCGGTCGCTCCCGACTTCGTCTCCGTGACCTACGGCGCCGGCGGTTCCACCCGCGCGGGCACGGTCAAGGAGACCCAGCAGATCGTCGCCGACACCACGCTGACCCCGGTCGCCCACCTCACCGCGGTCGACCACTCCGTCGCCGAACTGCGCAACATCATCGGCCAGTACGCGGACGCCGGTATCCGCAACATGCTCGCCGTACGCGGTGACCCGCCCGGTGACCCCATGGGCGAGTGGGTGCCGCACCCCCGGGGCCTGACCTACGCGGCCGATCTCGTCCGGCTCATCAAGGAGTCGGGTGACTTCTGCGTGGGTGTCGCCGCGTTCCCGGAGATGCACCCGCGCTCCGCGGACTGGGACACGGACGTCGCCCACTTCGTGGACAAGTGCCGTGCGGGCGCCGACTACGCCATCACACAGATGTTCTTCCAGCCGGAGTCGTACCTGCGGCTGCGCGACCGCGTGGCGGCCGCGGGCTGTGACACCCCGGTCATTCCGGAGGTCCTGCCCGTCACGAGCGTGAAGATGCTGGAACGGCTGCCCCAACTCAGCAACGCGGTCTTCCCGGACGTCCTGAAAGAGCGGATCCTCACAGCGAAGGACGATCCGGCGACGGTACGCTCCATCGGTATCGAGTTCGCCACGGAGTTCTGCGCGCGGCTGCTGTCCGAGGGAGTGCCCGGACTGCACTTCATCACGCTCAACAACTCCACGGCGACCCTGGAAATCTACGAGAACCTGGGCCTGCACCACCCCCCGCGGGCCTAGACCGGCCGCACCGCGATACGACACACTGCGTAGCGGTCACTGGGAGAGGGGCGTACATGGGCTGGACGGTCCTCTACATCGCGTTCGGCGTCGTCGCGCTGTGGTTGCTGGGCGAGGTGCTGCTGCAGTACAAGGCGCGGCTGCGCTGGCGGCTGCTCGCCTTCGCCGGGTTCCTCGGCGTCGTACTGGGCGTGCTCATGCCCTCCGTCATCGTGATCGGGCTCGGCGCGATCGCCTTCGCGGTCGGCCAGACCTACGTCACACTGTCGTTCCGCCGCGGGTTCGCCTCCGGCTGGGCGGTCAAGCGGCCCGAAGCCGAGGCCGGCGGCGGCAGCAAGCGCCGCCGCGGCAGGGCGGACCGGCAAGAGCCGGGCGTCCCGGACACCGACCCGGAGTCGGCCGGGGCCGCCGACGACCGGGACACCGACCACGACCACGACGACGTCCACGGCGGCCACGGCCGGGCCTACGACGGCTTCGACGGCGACTACGACCGCGACGACGTCTTCACCCCCGCCGCCCGCACGGCCGAGCCGTCCGCCGCGGAGACCACCGCCGTCTACGAGCCGCAGCCCCTCCACGAGGACACCGGCAACTACGGCGTCTACGGCGACACCGCCCCCGCGGACACCACCCAGCAGAGCTACGCCTACGACTACTCCGGGTACACCCAGCAGGGCTACGGCTACGACACCGCGGGCCAGCAGAGCTACGCCAACTACTCCGACCCGTACATCGGCAACCAGTCCTACGACTCCTACGACCAGGGGTACGGACAGCAGTACGGGCAGCCGGGCTACACCCAGGACCCGTACGCCACCGGCGGCTACGGCCAGACGCCGCCCGGCGGGGTGTGGGTGCCGCAGCAGCGCACCGACGAGACCTACGGCGGCGAACTCCCGCAGGAGCAGCCGTATCCGCACCAGCCGAACGGGCAGCCGCAGCCGCAGCCCGGCGCCGGATACGACGAGCAGTACCGCTTCTGAGGGCCGGCCCCGGGCCGTTCGGCCCGGGGCGCTCACTGCGAGCCGCGGAACCCCGGCCCCTCCACGATCAGGCCGGCCACCAGCGCGCCCGACATACCGGCGTGCGCAAGCCCGCCGCCCGGGTGGGACCAGCCGCCCACCCGGTACAGCCCGGGCAGCCGCGTGGTGTTCGCCGGGCGCAGGAAACGTCCCTGGCCGCCGGCGAGCGAGGGCGCGGGCACGCTTCCGGAACGGGCACCCGTCTCGTCCGCGACGTGTCCGGGTGCGCGCACCTCGTGCCACAGCAGGCGCTCGCGCAGATCAGGTACCGCGAGCCGGCCCGCGTCGAGCAGCAGATCCGTGTAGCGCCGGGCCGTGCTCTCCTCCTCCCAGGGGGCATCGGCCGGCACCGCGGCGGACATCACCACCGCCTCGTGCCCGTCGTCGGGGCGGAGCGTGGGGTCGTCGGGACGCAGGACCGTCACCGTGGGCGGCGGGGGCAGGTCGCCGCCGGGAGAGGTCAGGAAGTCCCACTCGGACTCGGGGGCGGCCGGATGGACGACCGTGCGGTGCGCGGCTCCCGGCTCCCGCGCGCCGCGCAACGCCAGGAGCAGGGTGAACCGGGCGGGCGGGACGGCCCCGGGGTCGGCCCGGACGTCCCCCTCGGCGTCCAGCGGACGCTCCGTCAGCGCCCGCAGCCGCGCCGGGTGCACCCCCGCCACGACATGGTCCGCCTCGGTGACGCTCCCGTCGGCCAGCTCCACCCCCGCGGCCCGGCCGTCCTTCTCCACGATCCGGCTGACCTCGGCGCCGAAGACGAACTCCACCCGCCGCTCCAGACACCGCTCGTACACCGCGCGCGCCAGCTCGCGGATGCCGCCGCGGACGTACCAGGTGCCGAAGGCGTGCTCCATGTACGGCAGCACGGCCGCACTCGCCGGAGCGGTCCAGGGATCGAGGCCGTAGGCGAGCGCGTGACTCATCAGGAGGGCCGTCAGGCGATCGTCACGCAGCTCCCAGGAGCCGATCTCGGCCAGGGTCCCGGCCCTGCGCGTGCGCAGCAGCCGCTTGTG
Source organism: Streptomyces sp. NPDC042638 (assembly GCF_040647235.1). NCBI lineage: Bacteria > Bacillati > Actinomycetota > Actinomycetes > Kitasatosporales > Streptomycetaceae > Streptomyces > Streptomyces sp. NPDC042638. The sequence goes on along the minus strand of NZ_JBEZBT010000034.1, from coordinate 7,640 downwards.
CGGGACCGCCGGATACGGCTCCTTCTCGCCCAGCACCCGCCAGTCGGGCCACAGCGGCTCCTCCAGCAGCGGCCGGCGGGTGCGGTCCCATGCCTCGCGGGCCCGCACCAGGAAGTCGCCCCAGCGCCCGCCCGCCCCCGCGCCCAGCGCCTCGTCCAGGGCCGCGACGACACCCGCGCGCGAGGCGTTCGGCAACGAGACCTCGCCGCCGTCCGTGAAGACGTGCCGCGCCGACGGGTCGACCTGGACCAGCTCGACGCGGTCCTCCAGCGGCTCCTTGCCGGTCTTGACGAACAGGTCGCGGTAGACGGCGGGCAGCGTCAGCAGCCCCGGGCCCGTGTCGAAGCGGAACCCGTCCCGCTCGAACCGCCGCACCGCGCCGCCGTACGTCTCCGTACGCTCGTACACCACCACCCGGTGGCCCGCGACGGCCAGCCGGGCGGCGGCCGCCATCGCGCCCGTCCCGGCGCCGATCACCGCAATCCGTGCCATGTCCGCGACTTTATCGACCGCCGCCGACACCCCGGCCGCCGGGCGGCTCCGGCACGGCTCAGGGGGACCGCGAGGCCAGGCGCCGCTCTTCGCGTCGCTGGGCCCGGCGGCGCAGGAAGCGCCGGATGCGCGAGACGAGGAACAGCAGCGCCAGCAGCCCGCCCAGCAGCAGGACACCCGCGATGACCGCCGCCGCCACCGGATGGAACATCGCGAACGAGACGACGGCACCCACCCCGAGGTCCTCGGCGAGACTCAGCACGATGTTGCTGAACGGCTCGGGCGAGGCGTTGACCGCCATCCGCGTCCCGGTCTTCACGGTGTGGCTGGCCAGTGCCGTGGAACCGCCGAGCAGGCCGGCCGCCACATCGGAGACCGAGCCGCTGTGCCCGGCGAGCAGCGCCCCCACCCAGGCACCGGCGAGCGGACGGACCACCGTGTGCACCGAGTCCCACAGCGAGTCGACGTACGGGATCTTGTCGGCGACGGCCTCGCACAGGAACAGCGCGCCGGCGGCGATCAGCACCTCGGGGCGCTGCAGCGTCTGCGGGACGTCGTCGCTGATCCCCGTCGCGCCGAAGAGGCCGAGCAGCAGCACCACCGCGTAGGCGTTGATGCCGCTGGCCCAGCCGCTGGTGAAGACGAGAGGGAGTACGGACACGGACGCGATCGTAGCCACCCGGCGGCCCGCAGTCGTGGGCACGCGCGCGGGCGGCTGAGTACGGGTACTCAGCCGGCCAGATGAGTATCCGCGCGGATGGGCCGACGGGCGCCGGAACGAGAGAGTGGGGGCACGGCAGGGGGCGTGGCCCGGCACCGCCGGCACGGGGCGGCGGAACGGTGCCCGCCCACCGGCCGCTCCTTCCGCCGATCCGTCGGCGGAAGCGAGACACGGGGGCCTCGGGGAAGACCACCACGGGGGTCCGTTCGGGGGACCCGTACGGGGGAGTACGGGACGGAGACAAGGGGGAACAGGGGGAAATCACGGGGAGGGGGACGGCGCCGGTCCGGGAACGGACCGGCGCCGTCCTGTCCGCCCGGGAGGCGCGGGGCGTGCCCGGGCGGCTCAGACCCGGCCGCTGACCCGCCCCTGCAGGAGCCGGGACAGAGCCGCGTGGACGTCGTCCAGGGAGCGCTCCGGCTGGAAGGACTTCCAGTCCAGCGCGGCCACCAGGACCATGCCGACCAGCGCCGCCGCCGTCAGCTGGACGTCGATCTCGTCGCTGAACTCGCCGGCCGCCACGCCCTCGCGCAGCACCCCCTCCACCACCGCGACCGCCTGCTGCCGCACCACCATCAGGGTGGACTGCCAGGCCCGGTTGGTGCGCCACAGCTCCGCGACGTACAGCTGGGTGAAGGCCGGGTAGCGGTCGATGAAGACCAGGCCCGCGCGGACCATCGCGTCCAGCGCGTCCACCGTGCTGCCGCCCTCGCGTGCCGTGGTGTCGGCCGCTTCCTTCAGGGAGGCGGTGAGCAGGCCGACGCCGTGCCTCAGCAGTTCCTCGAAGAGAACCGACTTGCTCGCGAAGTTGTAGTAGACCGTGCCCTTCGCGACCCCGGCCCGCTCGGCGATCTCGTCCACCGTGGTCGCGGAGAAGCCCTGCTCGGCGATGAGCGTGACGGCCGCCTCGTAGAGCTTCTGCCGGGTGGCCTCGCGGCGCGTGCTGCCGCCGGACCTGGCGCTGCTGCTTTCCATGGCCCCGATTCTCACAGGTACGCGCGCGTGCGGGAGCTTCCCGGGGATCACAGGGTCAGCTCCGGGTGCAGCCGGTCCAGCGTCCACACCTGGCGGCGGCGGGCGGCGAGGGCGGTCAGCGCGAGGGCGCCGGCGGTGAACGCGGCCAGCACACCGCACGCCTGCCACACCGGGCCGAGCCCGCCGCCCGTGATCAGCCGGCGCAGCCCCTCCACGACGTAGCTCATCGGCAGGAACGGGTGGATCGCGGCGAAGAAGCCCGGGCTGGTCTGCACGGGATAGGTGCCGCCCGCCGAGGTCAGCTGGAGCATCAGCAGGGCGAGGACGAGGATCCGGCCGGCCGCCCCGAAGCGGGCGTTCAGCCATTGCACGATCGCCGCGAAACAGGCTGTGACCAGGCACAGGAAGCCGATCGTGCCGGCCGCCCGGAGCATCTGCAGCCCGATCGCCCAGTGCAGCACGGCCATCAGGGCCAGCACCTGGAGCACCCCCACGGCGACCACCGGCAGCCAGCCCGCGAACGCGATCCGCCAGGCCGGGGAACCGGCCGCCAGCGCACGCCGGTTGAGCGGCGGTATCAGCATGTAGGCCACCATCGCGCCGACCCACAGGGACAGCGGGATGAAGTAGGGGGCGAAGCCGGTGCCGTAGTTCGGCGCCTTGTGCAGGTCGTGGGAGGCCAGTTGGACGGGGTCGGCCATCACGCCGGTGCGCCGGTCGCGGTCCCGCTTGTCGTAGTCCGGGATCTTCCCGGCGCCGGAGTGCAGCCCGCCGGCCAGCTTCCCGGAGCCGTCGGACAGCTTGTACAGGCCGCCGTTCAGGGTCTCGGCGCCCGACTCGGCGGTGCCGATGCCCTTGTCCAGCGTGTCCGCGCCGGTGCGGGCGGTACCGATCCCGGTGTGCAGCTTCTCCGCCCCGGCGGCGACCTTCTGCGCGCCGGTGTTCAGCGTGTTGATCTCCTTCACGGCGTTCTCGACGTCCTCGGAGAGGTGCGGTGAGCGCTCGGCGAGGGCGTCGGCCTGCTTCTGGAGCGTGCCGAGGTTGTCCCGCATCGTCTTCAGATCGCCGTCCTGGTCCGCGATCAGCGTGCCGAGGTCGTCGGCGACGGTCGCCACCTCGGCCGCGGCGGTCCTGGCCCGCTTCAGCTGCGGACAGAACGGGTCGGCCACGGTCGCCGTCCGGCAGCGCGCCTCGTACACCTCGTCCAGGACGGCGGAGGACGCGTGGGCCGCCCTGGCGGCGCCGGGCGCGAGCTTCACCAGCACGTCCAGGTTGTCCTTGACCGTCCTGGCCGAGTCGGAGACCAGCCTGGCGGTGTCCCCGATGGTCTTCTCGTTGCCCTTCAGGAAGGGACCCGCGTCGGCGTAGACGCCGTTGACCTTGTCGGCGAGGGCCTGGGTGCCGTCGGCGACCCGCCGTGAACCGTCCTGGAGGTCGCTGGAGCCGGTGTCGAGCTTCGCCAGGCCCTTGGCCAGCTTGCCGCTGCCGCCCTTGGCCTCCTTCAGGCCGTCGGCGAGGTCCTTGGAGCCCTTCTCCGCCTTCCCGATGCCGCTGTTCAGCTTGTCGGCGCCCCGGGCCGCCGTGACGGTCTTGTCGTGGATGTCGGAGAAGGACACGAAGATCTTGTCCAGGAAGGTCCGGGACGCCTTCGTGGACGCCGCCGTACGCACCTCGTTGAAGACGGTGCGGGAGATCTGGCCGACGATGTAGTTGTTCGCGTCGTTGGTGCGCACCTGCAGGGCCCCGGTCTCCGGGGAGTCGCCCGAACTGGACGCGATACGGCGGCTGAAGTCGGCCGGCATGGTCAGCGACAGGTAGTAGGTGCCGTCCTCGACGCCCGCGCGGGCCTCGGCGTCGCTCACCTCGTGCCACTCGAAGCTCCGGCTGTCGCGCAGCCCGTCGACGATGTCGTCACCGGCGGTGATCTTCTTCTTGCCCGCCGTGGCGCCCTTGTCGTCGTTGACCAGCGCCACCGGGACGCGGTCCAGACGGCCGTACGGGTCCCAGAAGGACCACAGGTACAGGGCGCCGTACAGCAGGGGCAGCACGAGCAGCGCGACCAGGGCCGCGCGCGGCAGCCTGCCGCGCCCGAAGCGCCTCAGCTCAAGCGCGGCCAGCCTCGGCGAGCGCATCGGCCTCCTCCTTCGGGTCGCTGTCGTCGTCACTGTCGTCACTGTCGTCGGTGCCCCGGTCGGCACTGTCGTCGGTGCCCCCGTGGGTGTCGCCGTCGGTGCCTTCGTGGGTGTCGCCGTCGGTGCGCCGGGTGGACACGGACACGCAGTCCTCGGGCGCGGTGCGGCACACGGCCACGACCGTCGTCCCCGCGCGCGTGAGGGACCGCAGCACCTCCCATATCCCGGCGCGTTCGGCCTCCGAGAGCTTCATTTCGACGTCGTCGACGCCCAGCAGCTGGGGCCGGCCGAGCAGGGCCAGCGCGATGGACAGCCGTACCTCCTGCGGCCGTTCCAGATCGCGCACGGCCGTCCGGGAGCCCTTCGGGAGCGTCTCCAGGTCCAGCCCGGCGGCAGCCAGCGCCGCGTCGACGCGCAGCCGGGCCTCCTGGACGCGGCGGGTCCGGGGGTGCAGCAGCTCGCGCAGGGACGCGCCGAAACGGCGCTGCAGCAGGGCCCGTTCGCGAAGGTGCTCCCCGACGGTCAGAGCCGGCTCCAGGTCGGTCACGCCGGTCACGTTGGCCACGGCGCTGATCCGGCGCAGCGCCGCCATGTGCCGGGGAGGTTTGAACTCGCCGATGACGGCGACTCCTTCGGTGGGCTTCATCCGCCCCGTGAGCGCGAGCAGCAGGCATGTGCGGCCCGAGCCGGACGGTCCCTCGATCGCGATCAGCGAGCCCGGCTCCGCGTCGAGGGTGATGCCGCGGAAGGCCCACCCCCGTGGGCCCTTGAGGCCGAGGCCGTCGATCCTGACGCCCGCGCCGGCCGTGCCGCCGGTGCCGTCCGTGCCGTCCACCAAGCCCCCCTGTGGCTATTTGAACTGACTGGTCAGTTCAAAAATACGCCCGAACTGCCGATCGAGGCAAAGCCCCAGGTCAGATCGGATTGTCAGTGGCATACCGCACGATGGGCACATACGGCATTCGTGCCGTCACCCAGACGACAGGAGGTTCGTCATGGCCCACTCGTCCGCAGCCGCCGCCCGCCGGCGCCGCGCCACCGGCCCTGCCCCCTCACTGACCGGCCCGGCGAGCGACGTGCACCCCGTGCTCCGCCGGGCCACGGCCCCGCCCGCCGCCCTCGACCTGCTCGCCCAGGCCCGCGCCGCTCTGGAGGAGGCCACCGTCCTGGAAACGCCGAACGAGCGCTACGCCACCGCCCACCTCGCCGCCCTGCGCACCGCCGCCGCCGTCCTCGCCGCCCGGGGCCGCCCCGAGACCTCACCACGCCGCCGCGCCCGGATCCGCAGTGCCTGGGAGGTGCTGCCCGAGATCGCCCCCGAGCTGACCGAGTGGAGCGCGCTGTTCGCCTCCGGTGCCGCCCGCCGCGCCCGCGCCGAGGCGGGCATCCGGGGCGCGGCCGGCTCGCGGGACGCCGACGACCTGATACGCGACGTCGCGATGTTCCTCCGCATCGTGGAGCGCATCCTGGTCCTCCAGCCGGTCCTGCCCCAGCCCCGTCGGGACACCGGCGAAGCGGACGCCCCGGCGCCGCGGCCCCCGGGAACCCGCGGCGAGCTGCCGGACACGGGCTGACCCCGGCCGCCTCGGCCACGGACCGGGTGGGCCGCGCGGGCCGCGCTGCGGCGCGGTGACCTGGTCCGGCACGGAGGCAATAGGGTGGAGACGCCTTGAAACCCTCCAGCCCTGCCGAGGAGTCAACTGCCGTGTCGGACCCGTCGCGCCCCCGCGCTTCCCTCCGTACCGCCGTGGTCTGGGAGGTCCTGCAGGACGCCCTCGACCGCCGGGTCAAGGCCACGGGCCGGAACTCGCTGGACGTCCTCGACACCGGGGGCGGCAGCGGCAACTTCGCCGTGCCCGTCGCCCGCCTCGGCCACCGCGTCACCGTGGTCGATCCCAGCCCCAACGCCCTGTTCGCGCTGGAGCGCCGCGCCGCCGAGGCCGGCGTCGCGGACCGGGTCAGGGGCGTCCAGGGCGACGCGCACGGCCTGTTCGACGTGGCCGAGCGCGGCGGCTACGACGTCGTCCTGTGCCACGGCGTCCTGGAGTACGTGGACGACCCGGCCGAGGGCGTCCGCAACGCGGTGGCGGCGCTGCGCTCGGAGGGTGTCCTCAGCCTGCTCGCCGCCGGCCTCGGCGGAGCCGTGCTCGCCCGCGCCCTCGCCGGTCACTTCAGCGAGGCCCGGCAGGCGCTGGAGGACCCGCACGGCCGCTGGGGCACGGGCGACCCGGTGCCCCACCGGTTCACCGCCGAGCAGCTCACCGCGCTGGTCGAGAACGCCGGACTGCGGGTCGGCGCGGTGCACGGCGTGCGCGTGTTCGCCGACCTCGTGCCCGGTGTTCTGGTGGACACCGAGCCCGGGGCCGTGGACGCCCTGCTGAAGCTGGAGGCCGCGGCGGCCGAGTTGCCCGCGTTCCACTCGGTCGCCACCCAGCTGCATGTGCTCGGTGAGACACCGGAGGCCGCGGAGGCCTGAGCAAGGGGCCGTGACAAGTCGCTGATCAGGGTCTGGGCCGCACATGGAGTACGCCACAAGCCCCCCGATCGAGCGGTTTGCGCCGTATGATCGAGGTGCAGCTTCCGGCATGACGGGTCGGCCGCCGGGGAATGGAAGCCTCAGCGAGCCGGACGGTCGTGGCGGAGTTCGGCTGGCCAGTTGGCGTAGAGGGGCGGGTTTCACGGGGGCGATTCCCTGCCTATCCTGAAGGGACCCCCCGGGTCGCCCAGGCGACTGCACGATGAGGAGGACTCCGTGCCGCTCTCGGAGCACGAGCAGCGCATGCTCGAGCAGATGGAGCGAGCGCTGTACGCCGAAGATCCCAAGTTCGCGTCGGCGCTTGAGGGAAGCGGGCTGCGTACGTACACCCGGCGGCGGGTCTACCAGGCGGTCGCGGGCTTCCTCATCGGTATCGCGCTCCTCATGACCGGAATGGTCATGCAGCAGATCTGGGTCAGCGTGGTGGGTTTCCTCGTCATGCTGGGCTGTGCGGTGCTCGCCGTCACCGGCTGGCGCAAGGCCCCGAAACCGGGCGAGCAGCCCCAGGGGACCGCTCGCCGGCAGGTACGGCCGAAGCGCTCCGTGATGGACCGCATCGAGCAGCGCTGGCAGCGCCGCCGGGACGAACAGGGCCACTGACCGCTCCGCCGCCGGCCCCGCCGGACGACGTCCGGCCACGGTGGAGACACGCTGACGGCAGCAGACACAGGTGAGGGGCGGGCCCCCCCCCCGGTGGGGCGCCCCGGCCGGGTGGCCCCCGGCCCCCCCCGCGGGTGGGTACGGCCCCCGCGCCGCTCCGCCGGCGCCCCCTCGGCCCGGCCGC
>NZ_JBEZBT010000033.1:17190-85332 GCF_040647235.1 Streptomyces sp. NPDC042638 | reverse complement strand
GGTGGTGGACATCGGGGGCGGCACCACGGAGGTCGCGGTCATCTCCCTCGGCGGCGGCCGGGGGCGGCCTATGGTCGGGGGCGGCCTATGGTCGGGGGCGGGATCTCGTGGCGCGGGTTCGTGGTCGTGCCTAGCGCACGCCGGCCGCGTCCAGCAGTGCGGTGACCGTGGCCGTGACCAGTCCGTCGTCCAGGCGTTCCACCCGGGCGCCGGCCCGGGCGCTGGCGCCGTCGAAGACCAGGACGAGCTGGCGGGCGAGCAGACCGGGATCACGGGCGCCGCCCCGCTCCGCGTCGGCGTGGAAGCGTGCCCTCAGACGCTCCTTGGCCTCGCGGGCGACCACGCTCGCCGGGTGCGCCGGGTCCTTCAGTTCGACCAGTACGGCCAGATAGGGGCAGCCGTGGTAGTCGGCGTCCTGGGAGGCTCGCGCGAGCCGGTCGAAGACGTACAGGATGCGCTCGCGCGGGGTCGAGGAGCCGGGGTCGGGGTGGGCGAGCTGGGCCTCGTACAGGGGGATGCGCCGTTCGAGGCTCGTGGCCAGCATCGCGTCCTTGCTGTCGAACAGCTGGTACATCGACCGCTTGGACACGCCCGCCTCCCGGCACAGCGCCTCGATGCCGACGCCGACGCCGTCCTCGTAGGAGAGCCGGGCGGCGGCGTCGAGCAGCCGGTCGCGTGGGGACGCCTTCCGCGACGCCTTCTCTGTGGTGGCCATACGGCGAGGTTACCGCGATACGGCCAGATGGAAACCGATCGGTGTATACCGTGGCGCGGGCGGTGAACAAGCGCTTAGATAGGAACCTCGGACTCGCCGCACCTCAGGACTACCCGCCGGAGGCCCCCGTTGTTCACGTCCGTCGACGACGTCTCCGCCCGTCTCGCCGAGACCGGCTACCTCGCCTCCCCCGCCGTCGCCACGACCGTCTTCCTCGCCGCCCGGCTGGGCAAGCCGCTGCTGGTGGAGGGCCCCGCCGGAGTCGGCAAGACCGAGCTGGCCAAGGCCGTCGCCCAGGTGGCGGGGGCCCGGCTGGTGCGGCTCCAGTGCTACGAGGGCGTGGACGAGTCCCGGGCGCTGTACGAGTGGAACCACGCCAAGCAGCTGCTGCGCATCAGTGCCGGCCGCGACGAGAGCTGGGACGACACCCGCACCGACATCTTCAGCGAGGAGTTCCTGCTCCCCCGCCCGCTGCTGACCGCCATCCGCGGCGACGAGCCGACGGTGCTGCTCATCGACGAGACCGACAAGGCCGACGTCGAGATGGAGGGACTGCTGCTGGAGGTGCTCAGCGATTTCCAGGTCACGGTCCCGGAGCTGGGCACGGTCACCGCCACCCGGCGCCCGTTCGTGGTCCTGACCTCCAACGCCGGCCGGGAGCTGTCCGAGGCGCTGCGCCGCCGCTGCCTGTTCCTGCACATCGGGTTCCCGGAGGAGGAGCTGGAGCGGCGCATCGTACGGCTGAAGGTGCCGGATCTCGGCCAGGCGCTGACCGAGTCGGTGGTCCGGGTGGCCGGGGCGCTGCGCGCGATGGACCTCCGCAAGGTGCCGTCCGTCGCCGAGACCATCGACTGGGCGCGGACCCTGCTGGCCCTGGGCGCCGACACCCTGGACGAGACCGTCGTACGGGACACCCTCGGGGTGATCCTCAAGCACCAGGACGACATCCAGAAGGCGGCGGCCAAGCTCGACCTGGACGCGCTGTGACCGACGTCGCCGACCGGATCACCGGTCTGGCCGGCGCGCTGCGCGCCCACGGCGTGCGGATCGGCACCGGCGAGACCGTGGACGCGGCCCGTGCGGCGCGGGCGCTGGGCCTCGCGGACCGGGAACTGCTGCGCGAGGGGCTGGCCGCCACGCTGCTGCACGGCCCCGGACAGCGCGCCCTGTTCGACTCCGTCTTCGACCTGTACTTCCCGCGCGGCGTCGGCGGTCCGCAGGACGCGCCCCGGGACCGGGAAACCCTGCGTGACCGGCTCGCCGAGGCGCTGGCCGCCGACGACCGGGCGCTGATGGCCCGGCTGGCGGCGGAGGCGGTCGACGGCCTCGGCGGATACGGGAGTTCGCCGGGCTCGGACGGCTGGTCGGCGTACCAGACCCTCGAACGGCTGCGCCCGCAGACCCTGCTGGCCCGGGTACGGGCCGACGTACGGGGCCGGGACGGCAGCGGCACCGGATTCGCGGACCGGCTGCTCGACGACGAGATCCGGGGGCGCATCGCGGAGTTCCGGCGGATGGTCGGGGCGGAGGCCCGGCGCCGGGTCGCGGAGCGGCGCGGGCGGGACGACGTCGCACGGCGGGCCGTCCGGCCGACCGCCGACCGGGTCGACTTCCTGTTCGCGAACCGGGACCAGCTGGCCGAACTGCGCAGGGCGGTGGCGCCGCTGGCCCGCAAGCTGGCCACCCGGCTCGCCGCGCGCCGCCGCCGGGCCGCGCGCGGCACGATCGACCTGCGCCGCACGCTGCGCTCCTCGCTGTCCACGGGCGGCGTGCCGATGCGGCCGGTGCTGCGCCGGCGCCGCCCGGTGCGCCCCGAACTGGTGCTGCTGTGCGATGTGTCCGGTTCGGTGTCCGGTTTCTCGGACTTCACCATGCTTCTCGTGCAGGCCCTGCACGACCAGTTCAGCAAGGTCCGCGTGTTCGCCTTCGTCAACCGGCTCGACGAGGTGACCGGCCTGCTCGGTCACGGCCGCGCCGACCCGGACGGGCTCAGTGCACGGATCCGCGCCGAGGCCACCCTCACCGGCTGGCACGGCAGCAGCGACTACGGCGTGGCGCTGGGCGAGTTCGCCGAGCGGTACGCCGGTGCGGTCGGCCCGCGGACCACGGTGTTCGTCCTCGGAGACGCGCGGACGAACATGAGCGACCCGAACCTCCCGGCCGTACGCGAGGTCGCCGGGCGGGCCCGGCGCGTCTACTGGCTGAACCCCGAGCCACGCGACCGCTGGGGCACCGGCGACTCGGCCGCGCCCGCCTACGCCGGCCTCGTCGAGATGCACGAGTGCCGCACGGCGCGGCAGCTCAGCGCGCTGGTCGCCCGGCTGCTGCCGGTGTGACGCGAGCGACGCCGGGTGCCGGTCCGTGATCGACTGACCGCGACGCCCGTCCGTGATCGACTGGCCGCGACGCCGGACGCACCCGGTCGGCCGTAGCCGCCGGCCACCGACCCGAGGACCTCGCCATGAGCCAGCACCCGCCCGTGCCGCTGGGCACCTTCCCCACTCCCGTCGAACCGGCGCCCCGGCTGGCTGCCGCGCTCGGGCTCGGGCCGGACGACCTGTGGGTGAAACGGGACGACCTGACCGGCCTGGGCGGCGGCGGGAACAAGATCCGCAAGCTGGAGTGGACGGTGGGGGCGGCCCTCGCCGAGGGCGCGGACACGCTCGTGACGACCGGAGCACCGCAGAGCAACCACGCCCGGCTGACCGCCGCGGCGGGCGCCCGGCTCGGGCTGGACGTCGTCCTCGTCCTGCGGGGCTCCCCGGGCACCTCGCACTCCGGCAATCTGGCCCTGGACGGGCTGTTCGGGGCCCGGCTCGCCTGGGCCGGCGAGGTGGACCAGGCCGGACTGGACCGGGCGGCGGCGGACGTCTGCGCGCGTCTGCGGGCCGGCGGCGGACGTCCGGCGCCGATCCCGTTCGGCGGTTCCGGCACGCTGGGCGCCAGAGGGTACGCACGCTGCGGCGCGGAACTGCGCGAGCAGCTTCCCGGTCTGCGTACGGCGGTGGTGGCGCTCGGCTCGGGCGGCACCATGGCCGGACTCATCGCGGCCCTGGGCAGCGGGTCGGTGCTCGGCGTCGACGTGGGCGCGCTGGCCGACCCGGCCGCGGCGGTGGCGGAGTTCGCCGCACCGCTCACGCAGGAGGCGGTCACGCCGGAGCGGCTGCGGATCCGCCGGGACCAGGTGGGCGCCGGCTATGCGGCCCTGACCGGCCCGGTGACGCAGGCGCTGCGCCTCGCCGCGCGTACCGAGGGCCTGGTCCTGGACCCGACCTACACGGGCCGGGCCCTGGCCGGTCTCCGCGCGGCCGTCCGGGACGGCGACATCCGCCCCGGCGAGAAGACGGTCTTCGTCCACACCGGCGGCCTGCCGGGCCTGTTCGGCCACCCGGACGCGATCGCGTTCGCGGAGGAGGGGGCGCGGGCCTTCGGCGAGTGAGCGACGGCGTCCCGCGCTTCCAAGACGGCGTTCCGCGATGTCACCGGCATCGGCGTCCGCGCACCGCGGACGGCACGCGCAGTGGCCGGGCGTCGACGCGCGACGCACCTGTCGGCATCCGGCAAGCCACCGGGCCGCGCCGGCGGACTCCGGACGGACGACCGGGCCGCGGTCGGTGCGGCCCGGCGGAGCGAGGGGCGGCCGGACCGCCGTACGGCTAACCCTTCGCGTACTCGTTCGCCATGGTCCCGGCGAAGTCGTAGACCACGACCTGCTCGTCTCCGACCACCCAGGCGTCGTGGCCCGGCGAGCACACGAAGACGTCACCCGGGCCGACCTCGCTCTCCGCGCCGTCGTCCATGCGCAGGCGCATGCGTCCCCGCGCGACGAAGCCGTTGTGGTGGACCATGCAGCTCGCGGTCCCCGCGAGCGGTGCCACGGACTCCGACCAGCGCCAGCCCGGTTCGAAGCTGGCCACAGCGAAATCGAGCCCGGTCAGGTGGAGCGCCTCGAGGTGGCCGCGGGGGAAGTCCCGCCGTTCGTCGGGCTTCTCGACCGTCTTCACTTCCAGCATGACGGTGTCTCCCTTCCGGCCGCTGTGCCGCGGCCGGGGCCGGCCTCCGTCCCCCGGCGGCCTCGGACGGCACCGGCGCTGCGGCGGCGGCCGTACCCCACGAGACCATCGTCGGCCCCCCGCACCTCTCCTGCCAGCCAGCGAACAGCGGGGACGACCGGCTCGGCATGCGCAGGGAGGCCGTGCTGCGGGCGAGTCACCCGCACCGGGGCGAGCGGCACGGGGCGGCGGGGCCGGCGGAAAATTGCTCGGACGTCACCTGCAACCTCGCGCGGGGCCGGACGTCTGTCGGGGTGGAGGCCTCCACTTCGACCAGATGTCCGATCCGAACGACCGAAGGAACACATGTCCGTACACCGTGCCCCGCGCCCGAACCGCTCCACCAGGTTGCGCGCCGCGCTGGGGGTCTCCGCCGCAGGCGCTGCCCTGGCCGTCGCCGGCACCATGACCGCCCAGGCGGCGCAGGGCGACAGCCACCCGACGGCCCACGCCGCGGCGGACTCCCCCGCCCACGGGAGGACCGCTGCGCCGACGCCGGCCCCGGCGGGTGACCACACGGCCCCGTCCCCGATCGGCACCGGAACCCCCTCCCCGGTACCGTCCACGATCCACACCGGGACCCCGTCCCCCGTGCCGTCCACGATCCACACCGGAACCCCGTCCCCGGTACCGTCCACGATCCACACCGGAACCCCGTCCCCGGTACCGTCCACGATCCACACCGGAACCCCGTCCCCCATGCCGTCCACGATCCACACCGGAACCCCCTCGCCCGTGCCGGAGCCGGCCCGCCCGGTGCCCGTACCGCACCACCGCCACGCCGCACCGGCGCCGGTTCCGCAGCAGCACTGAAGCAGGGCCGGAGCCGGGGGAGCCGTCGCGCGGCGGCTCCCCCGCACCCGGCACCGGGAGATCCATGACGACAGCCACACCACCGGCGACGGTCCTGCCCTGGGAACGAGCCGGCACCCCGAAGCGAGCCGAGCCCTGGCGCCGCCTCACTCGGGCGCTGCGAGTCCGCGTCCTCGCCCGCACGGGCACGGGCACGGGCACGGCACACGCCGCGCACGGCGACGGCACCCGGCCCGTCGCCGACGCAGGATCCGCGCCGGGCATAGAGGACCTGTACCACCACCGCCGGCTGTCGTTGGTACGCCTGGCGGTGCTGCTGGTGGACGACCTGCCCACCGCCGAGGACGTCGTACAGGACGCCTTCACCGCGCTGTTCCGGCGGCACGGCCACCGGCTGGCGGCGCTGGACGACCCGGAGGCATACCTGCGCACCAGTGTCGTCAACGCGGCCCGCTCGGTGCTGCGCCGCCGCAGGACCGTACGGGCCCACACCCCCGCGCCGGAGGAGCACGTGCCCGCCCCGGAGGAGGACGTGCTCCTGCACGAGGACCACCGGGAGGTGCTGACGGCGCTGCACACACTGACCCGGCGGCAACGGGAGGTACTGGTGCTGCGCTACTGGTCGCATCTGACGGAGGCCGAGATCGCGACGACGCTCGGCCTGTCGCGCGGTGCCGTCAAGTCCACGGCCAGCAGGGCCCTGGACGCTCTGGGCCGGCGTCTGGAAGGACTGCGATGAACGACTGCGGGCCGGGGACCGGTTCCGGGACCGCGGCGGAACCCGTCGAGCAGCGGCTGCGGGCCGCCCTGGCGGCCCGTGCGCACGCCGTCGGCCCGGCCGACCTGCGACCGCCGCGCCCGCCGGCCGGGCCGGTGCGGTCCCGGCGGGTGGTGGCGCGTCGGACGGTGGCGGGCCTGCTGGCGCTGGCCGCGGTGGCCGCGCTGGTGTTCTTCACGATGCGCGGCGGTGCGTCCCGCCCGGCCGAACCGGCCCGCCCCGCACACCCGCGGACCGGCACGCCCTCCCCCGCCCCGAGCACGGTGACACCGTCCACGGCCCAGCCCTCCCCCAGTGCGCCGCGGCCATGAGCACAGTCGCTGGTCGCGCTGTCCGGCGAACACCGGCACACCGTCCCGAGGTTCGCGTACCGGTGCGCGTGCCCAGCTCCGGCCGGCCCCTCTCCCGGCCGCTTCCTTCCTCAGGCGGGGCGGGGCCGAATGGGTGACGATGGAGGTGTCCTGATCCGTTCATGGCGCTTCAGGGAAATCGTGGTGCTCCGTGAAAAGAGGTAAGCAGCATGACGTCCTCCTCCGAATTCCCGGGTGACAGTCCGCCACAGGGGGCTTCGTCTCCGCGCGCGTCCACCGGCAGTGAAGTCCTGGGAACCATGGCGAACCTCGGCTGGCAGGCCCTGTTCACCATCGGTCTGGCATCCATAGCCCTGGGTGTCATCGTCTTGGCGTGGCCGGGTGAGACGCTGCGGGTCGTAGGCGTACTCTTCGGCGCCTTTCTGCTGGTCAGCGGCGTGTTCCAGCTGGCCGCGGCGTTCGGCGCCCATGTGCCCGGGCACTTGCGGGCACTGCACTTCATCACGGGCGCGCTCTGCGTACTGCTCGGGCTCGTCTGCTTCCGGGGCACCCTGGAATCCATCCTGCTGCTCGCCCTCTGGATCGGCTTCGGCTGGCTGCTGCGCGGCATCATGATGACGGCGGCCGCCGCGTCGGCCTCGGACATGCCGGCGAGAGGATGGCAGCTCTTCCTGGGAGTCACCACCCTGCTGGCAGGCATGGTGCTGATCGTCCTGCCGTTCGGCTCGATCGCCGCGCTCACTCTGGTGACGGGCATCATGGCGATCGTCCTGGGTGTGGTCGAGCTGTTCCACGCCATCCAGTTGCGCGTCGAAGCCGGGCGTCTGACCCGGGGCAGCGCCCCCAGGCAGCGGCGGTCCCTGTTCCACGCGCACCCTCACCCCCAGCACTGACCGGTCGCGTTCGACGGCGGCCTCCTGTTCCGGCGCCGCGACCCTGGAGTCCCCCTTCCGCTGGGCGAGTTCCTCGGCACGGGTGAAGTCGACGCCCAGTCTGCGGCGGACCCCTGGGACTTGGTGGCCCGCGTCGTCCGGCCCGCGTCGTCCGGCCCGCGTCAGCCCTCGGCCGGCCGGTCCCTCGCCGGTCCGGCCGTGGCAGGGGTGCCCCGGTCACCGGTGAGGGGTGCGCAGGTCGCGGAGGCGGGTCCGGCGATCCGGCGGAACGTGCGGGTCCGTCCGGTGAGCAGGACCGACAGGGCGGGCGCGGAGAAGGCCGAGACGACGCCGGCGAGCACGAGGCTCGACCGGGCGCCGAAGGTGTCCGACGCCAGGCCGACCAGGGGGGCGCCGACGGGGGTGCCCCCGAGGAGCACGAGGAAGTAGACGGACATGACGCGGCCTCGCACGTGTGCGTCGGCGTGCAGCTGGGTCAGCGCGTTGGCCGTGGTGGTCACGGTCACCGCGGCGAAGCCGGTGGGTATCAGCAGGACCATGAAGGTGCCGTAGCCCGGCATGAGGCCCGATGCGGCCTCCAGCGCCCCGAAGACGACCGTGGCGGCGATCAGACGTCGTGACGTGGGGGCCTTGCCGCGGGACGCCCCGCAGAGGGCGCCGACGAGGCCGCCCAGGGCGTACGCGGCGCACAGGCAGCCGAACGCGGCGGCGCCGGAGTGGAAGACCGTGACGGCCACGAGCGAGATGGTCAGCTGGAAGTTGAGGCCGAAGGTGCCGACGAAGGCGACGACGCCGATCGGCAGGAGCAGTTCCGGCGTCGAGGCGATATGGCGGAAGACGTCACGCAGCCGGGTACGTTCGGCCGGTGGCCGGCCGTGGCCGGCCGGCTCGTCCGCGCGGATGGTGACCAGCCCGTAGAGGACGGCCAGGTACGAGGCGGCGTTCACCAGGAACACCGGGCCCGTACCGAAGGCCGCGACGGTCAGGCCGGCGACGGCGGGACCGAGGATGCGGGCCACGTTGAACTGGGCGGAGTTCAGGCTGACCGCGGTGGCCACCTGTTCACGCGCGACCAGTTCGCCGATGTAGGCGTTGCGGGCGGGACCGTCCACGGCGGTGGCGGTGCCGAGGGCGAAGGCCAGCGCGTAGACGGACAGCAGGTTCACCGAGCCGGTGACGGTCAGCAGGCCGAGGAGGAGCGACTGCGCACCCATGGCCGCCTGCGTGAGCAGAAGCAGCCGCCGTTTGGGGAACCGGTCGGCGAGGACGCCTCCGGTCAGGCCGAACAGGGTCTGCGGCAGGAACTGCAGCGCGGTGACGATGCCGACCGCGCCGCCGCTGTTGCCGGTGATGTGGAGTACGAGCAGGTCCTGTGCGGCACGCTGCATCCAGGTGCCGATGTTGGAGGTCAGCTGTCCGAGCAGGTAGCGACGGAAGTTGGGGACGGCGAGCGTGGCGAGCACCGCGTTCGGGACCGGCTTCCCGGGCCGGTCCGGGTCAGCGCTCCGAAGAGGTGCGGGCATGCGCGGGCGGGCGGTCATGACAGGGGACGGGCGTAGGTGCCCGGGGCGGCGGACGTCTCCGCCTCGTCGATGTGGTGGAAGGTCGGGTGGGGGTGCATGAGGAAGGCGTGGTGGGAGATGTTCCAGGCGTAGGCGCCGGCCATGGCGAAGGCGACGCGGTCGCCGACGCGCAGCCGCTCGACCGTGATCCGCCGTGCCAGGACGTCCTTGGGCGTGCACAGCTGTCCGACGAGCGTGACCGGCTCGTCGCGGGCTTCCGGGCGTGTCCACGGCCGGCGCCATGTCTCGTCGGGAATCACCTCGAAGGGCTGGTCGTGCTGTTTCGCGGCCGGGGTACGCAGATGGTGGGTGCCTCCGCGCAGCACGGCGAACGTCTGCCCGCGGCTGGACTTGATGTCCAGGACCTGGGTGACGTACCAGCCGCAGTAGGCGGTGACCGAGCGGCCGGGCTCGACGCGCAGCGTGAGGTGAGGGTGACGGGCCATGAGCGGCTTCAGTCCGGCGCCGAAGGCGGACCAGTCGAACACCTGGAGCGGATCCGCGTAGTCGACGCCCATGCCTCCCCCGACGTTGACCTCGGCCAGGCTGATTCCGCGCTCGTGGGCCCAGTGTCCGGCCCAGGCCAGGACCTCGTCGACCAGCTCCAGTTGGGCCTGGGCCCCAAGGCCGCTGGCCAGGTGGACGTGGAGGCCGCGCAGCCGCAGGCGCGGGTCGGCGGCGATCACCTCCAGACAGCGGTCCAGCTGCGCGGGATCCATCCCGAAGGGACTGGGCCGGCCCCCCATGGCCAGGGCGACCTGACCGAGGTGGACGGGCACGTTGACGCGCAGCAGCACGTCGACGAGCCCGTCGCCCAGCACGACGGTGACCAGCCGCAGTTCGTGTTCGCTCTCGACGTGCAGGCGTTCCACTCCCGCCTGCAGCGCCGAGGCCAGCTCCGTCTCCGTCTTGCCGGGGCCGCCGAAGGCGATCGGCACCTCGGGGGCGACGGCGCGGACGTGCCGCAGTTCGCCGCCGGAGGCCACCTCGAACCCGTCGACGCGTCCGGCCAGGGTGCGCAGGACGCGGGAGTCGGAGTTGGCCTTGGCCGCGTACAGCAGCTGGACCGAGTCCGGCAGCGCGGCCCGGATCCTGTCGACGTGCTCGCGCAGACCCGACAGGTCGTAGACGTAGGCGGGCAGGTCGTCGTCGGTCAGCCTGCCGACATGGTCGAGCAGCGCGGACCTCACCGGATCACCTCGTGGGGGAAGTCCGCCCCGAGCGGGCTGGGCAGGGGGACGTAGGTGGCGTGCCGGTCGGCCTTGCGGGCCCAGCGCAGCAGGAGGTTGGCCTTGGCGGGCAGCGGTACGCCCGACAGCAGGGCGCGCAGCCGGGGCGGTTCGGCGGCGGTCCGGGCGTAGGCGCCGAGGTGGTCGCGGACCAGGCCCCACAGGGCGGGTTCCAGCGTCGGGGCGAGATCGGCCAGGGCGCCGAGCACTTCTGCGGTGTGGTTGACCAGGAGGCAGTACGCGACCCGGTTCCAGCCGCGTTCGGAGTCGTAGGTGAGGGGGCCCCGGACGTCGTCCGGCAGGTCCGCGAGGCTGCGCTCGTGGTGCCCGGGCAGGAGCTTGGTGCCCTCCAGGTCGCGGAAGAACATCTGGGCCGGGGTGCCGTCGGGGTGTACACCGACGACGACGTTCTGCAGGTGGGGTTCCAGGACGACGCCGTGTTCGAAGTAGGCCGCCAGCACCGGTGGCAGCAGCAGCCGCAGGTAGGCGTCCCACCAGGCCAGGACGTCCCCGTCGCCGCGGGCGAGCAGATGGGAGACGTGGGCGTCACTGGTCGGGTACTCGTCCGCCACCGCGGCGGCGAGCAGGGGCGTCACTCCGGTACGCAGGTGCCGGCGCAGGCCGGAGCGGACGATGACGCCGAGGCCCTCCAGGAGCGCGATGTCGCCCGCGGTGTCGAGGGTGCGGTAGCCGGGCTCGGCGAGCAGCGCGCATCCCGGGAAGCGGCCGGCGAGGTCGGCGAAGACGGGCTGGAGCAGCCGGTTGAGGGCGACGCAGCCGGGCAGCTCGTAACTGGCGTGCTTGCGCACGCAGTTGGTGAGGCGGACGTTGAGGCTGAACTTCAGGAAGGTGTCGTTGCCGGGGTGGTACAGCGTGCGCACCGACGCGGTCGGCACCAGTTCCGCTCCGCTCACTCCGGTGTCGACGACATCGCCGGCGGCCATCGCCTCACGCAGCCGGCCCTGGTCCTCGAGCAGCCGGTACTGCCAGGGGTGCACCGGAAGTACGGCGAATCCCGGCTCGTTCGCCGGGCACAGCGCGTCCATCTCGCGCAGATCACCCTCCTCGCGGACGAGGGCGCGGCGCACCGCCAGGTAGCGCAGGGGAAAGCGCGCACCGGTCTCCGGGCCGTACGCCAGCCAGTCCGCCGGGTCGCCGGTGCGGGCCTTGGGAGTGGGGTGGAAGCGATGGCCGAACACCAGGGACTGCTCCGACGCGACGTACGGGTCCGCGTGCGGTGTGACGCCCGCCCGGCCTTCCAGCGCGGTGTGGATCGTCTCCCGGCTGTCGGCGACCTGGCTCAGGAACTCCTCGTTGGCGTCACCCGTGCGCAGCCGCAGTTCGTCCTGGATGTGACCGGCCAGCTCGCGCCAGCCGACCGTCGCCCAGGCGTCGTCGGCGAACCGCTGCACCGGGCCCTGGAAGCGGTGGGCTCCGATCAGTGAGATGCGGCGCAGCGGGCAACGCAGCAGGATGCCCCGGCGGGGCAGACGCAGCAGAAGGTGGCCGTCGTCGACGGTCACCTGGTGTTCGGGGGCGGACACCTCGCGGATCAGGCAGTTGAGCAGTGTGTGGGCGGTGACGGCGTCGGCCGTCCGGGCCGGTTCGGCGGCCGGTGCGGTGACGGTCGCGGCGGTGGCGGTACTGGCGTCGGGGGCAGTGCCGGTGGTCATACGGTCGCTCCAGTGGGACAACACTCACGGTCGGGTTGCGTGAGGCGGGGCTCGGCGGCCCCGCGGGGAATGAAGATGCTGGTCGGCGGCCTGCGGGGGGCTCAGCGGCCCGGCGCCAGGGGGTTGGGAACGGACGTCCAGCGGGCCTTGCCCGGGTTCTCCGAGAGGCGCATGGCGATGGTCGCCTTCAGCGGCATCGTGTCCCCGAAGAACGCCGCGGCGTCCTCGTGGTCAGGCAGGCCGGCGTACACGCGGCGGCCGACCTCGGCCACCGCGCCCCACAACGCCCGGGGATCGGCTGCCCGCGTCCGGCCGAGGACGTGGACCAGTTCGCTGAAGACCCCGCTGACCAGGCCGCCGAACAGTTTGGTGTGCAGCGCGTCCACGTCGTCGCCCGCGCGGCTGCCGAGCAGCGGCGGCAGCGTGAAGCCGGACCTGGCCAGGCGGCGCGGGCTGACCCGTACGCCGTCCAGATCCCGGTACAGCACCCGCACCGGCCGCCCGTCTCGCAGCACGACCAGCGTGTTCTGCCCGTGGGCCTCCAGAGCCACCCCCATGGACAGCAGCGTCAGTGCGGGCGGCAGGACGAGTTCGGCGAAGTCCGTGAGCCAGCGCACCGGATCCCCCGACACCACGGCGGCTCCCGTCGCGTGGACGGCGGTGAGCGGTACCGCGATCTCCCCGGCGCCGAGGTGACACTCGGTCGACTCCCGGATCATCGCCGCCAGGCTCGCCGAGGGCTGTCCGTCCACGCACACGGCGCCGCCGCCCAGCTCACGCAGGACACGAAGGCTGCCGCCGTATCCGGCCTTGTCGATGAGGGCCGCGACCAGGTCGGACAGCACAGGCCCGTCGGCGACCTCGGCCGGGGAGATGGTGCGCCGGTAGTTGGTGACCTGCACGTCGAGCGCCGTCTTGATGTGGCAGCCCGGCAGGACGCCCAGCGGTGCCAGGGTGCGCAGCGACAGCAAGGGGCGGGCCGGGATCGTCTCTTGCGTGACGGCCAGGCCGGGGTGGTGTGCGAGGACGTGGTCCCGCTGCCAGGGATGCAGCGGCAGCAGGACCGTGTCGCCGTCGCGCAGCCGCGGCGGCCAGACGCCGGCGCTCCGCCAGCGATCGGCCGGGACCCGCAGCAGCGCCAGCTGGACGACCGGGTGGTGCTCGGGAGCGTAGGCGAGCACGTCGGTGACCGACATGCCGGTACGCGTCCGGCAGCAGGCATGCTGCGGGTGCCCCTCGACGACGGCCTGTTCGGCGTCCGCCGAGTCGTTCGGCGGAGCCGCCCGGTCTGCGTTCGCGGCCCTGGCCAGAGCCAGGTTGTCCACGCTGTTGTCCAGTTCGGCCGCCAGCCGTCGCGCGGCGGGCGTGCGCAGGCCGAGCTGCGCCAACAGCTGTGCGGGGCCGCTGATCGGCCCGTCGGGCCCGGACACGGCGAAGTCGTCCGGCACTTCGGCGAACGGCCGCGCACAGGACTCGGCCGCGGAGAGTGGGCCGCCCTGCCGCAACTCGACCACCAGGCTGCCGGACTCCCGGCGGTGTCCGGTCACACCGGGCAGGCGTTCTCGTACGAAGGCGCCCCACAGGCGGCCCAGCACGGTGGCCCGCGCTCCCGGGAGCGCGGCCGTGAACGGCTCCACGAGGTCCGGGCGGGTGCGACGGATCTCGTCAACGTGTGTCCGGGGCATGGTCACCGTCCCGATCCGGAGACGAACGGCTGTCGAGGGCGGGGAACGAGGAAGGGCATGGGGTGGTCCAGGGGGCTCGTGGGGGTGTGTTCGACGCGGCGCCGCAAGGGGCTCCGGCCGCGCCACGAACGCTACGGGAAGGCGATCAAGAGAATTGCCAGAGCAAATACAGCAAGTGTCCTGAGAACTGCCGGAGAAGCAGTGCGCCTGTACGGTCCGCTGCTGCTTCCGCCGCGGACGCTCCCTCCGACACGCTGGGGCCCTGGCTCGGGTCGCGGCCGTGACCTGGGCTGCTGGGCGTCTCTTAACTCTTTCCTGGCTCCACGCTGTCGACGTGCTGGATGTCGTCGCCGTGCGGCGTCCAGCGGTTACGCCGGCCGTGGTCAGGCCCCCGCCCGCCAGGGGCCCGCGTCCCGGAGATCGCCGCGCGGGCGGCGAGGATCACTGGCTCGGAGGAGGTTGCGGCGTTTGCGGCGCACGCTGCGGCGAAGGTCTGTAACTCTTCTCGGCATGCGTGTCTTGCTGATCGAGGACGACGACCGGGTGGCCGGACCACTGGCGGAAGGGCTGCGCCGTTTCGGGTTCACCGTGGAACACGCCAGACGGGGTGCCGACGGCCTGGCCGCACCGGACGCGGAGATAGTGCTGCTGGACCTGGGGCTGCCCGACATGGACGGCCTCGACGTCTGCCGCGCGCTCCGGTCCCGCTCGTCGGTGCCGATCATCATGATCACTGCCCGGGACGACGAGGTGGACCGGGTACTCGGTCTCGAACTGGGCGCGGACGACTACGTCTCGAAACCGTTCGGCGTGCGCGAGCTGGTCGCCCGGATCCGTGCCGTCACCCGCCGGACCCGGCCCGCGGTACTGGACGCGCACCGGGCGGGGCGGGGGCCCTCGGACGACCCGGCCCGGTCCGGGACACCCCACGTCCAGCGGATCGGCCCGCTGACCATCGACCGCCGTACCCGGCAGGTGCGCCTGGACCAGTCGCCGGTCGCCCTCGCACCCAAGGAGTTCGACCTGCTCACCTGCCTCGCGGAGGACCCCGGAGCCGTCTGCTCCCGTCGGCAGATCCTCGACACGGTGTGGGAGCCGCACTACTTCGGCCCCACCAAGACCCTGGACGTCCACATCGCGGCGCTGCGCCGCAAACTCGGTGACTCCTCCTGGATCGAGAACATCCGCGGAATCGGCTTCCGTCTGATCCCCCCGGCACCGGTCGACGCCGCGCCCGCCGCGGGGCCGGCGCGCGGAGGGCCGCGGTGACGCGTCGCCTCCTGCTCAGCTATCTGAGCCTCATGCTGCTCGTCCTGCTCGCCCTCGAAGTCCCGTTCGGCATCCTCTACGCCCGCAGCGAGCTGTCCCGCTTCACCCATGCGGCGCAGCAAGGGGCGATAACGTTCGCCGCGGTCTGCGAGGAGAAGATGGAACACGGCCTGACGGCGGACCTCCCCGAACTGGCCCGCGCCTACGGACGACGGACCGGCAGCCGCGTACTCGTCGCCGACCAGAAGGGCGTCGTCCTCACCGAGACCGCCGCCCTCCACCTGGTCGGCAAGGACCTGTCCGCCGAGCCGGACATCTCCGCCGCACTGCACGATCGCCCCGCGGTCGCCACGCGCGACGACCCCTCCACGAACGGCGAAGTCCTCTTCGTCACCGTGCCGGGGGGATCCGACGCCACCGTCCCCTGCGTGGTCCGGACCGTGTACCCGCTCAGCCCGATCCGGGCGAAGGCAGACGCCACATGGCTGGCCCTGGCCCTCATCGGGCTGGGCGCGCTGGCCACCGTGGCCCTGATCGGTTTCGTCCTCGCCCGCTCGATCACCCGTCCGGTCCGGGACCTGGAACGCGCCACCGCACAGCTCGCCGAGGGCCGCCTCACCGATCCGCCCGCCACCGATCACGGACCCCCTGAGCTGCGCCGGCTGGCGGCGTCGTTCACGAAGACCGCGACCCGCCTCCAGCACGTGATCCAGGCTCAGCAGGCGTTCGCCTCCGAGGCGTCGCACCAGCTGAAGACCCCGTTGACCTCCCTGCGCCTGCGCCTGGAGAACTTCGAGCCGCACCTCGCTCCCTGCGCCCAGGACAGCCTCGACAAGGCACTGGCGGAGACGGAGCGGCTCAGTCGTATGGTGCAGGGGCTGCTCGCCCTGGCCAGGCTGGAGAACTCCGCGATCAGGCCGGAGGCGGTCGATCTCGACGCCGTCGTCGCCGATCGCGCCGCCATCTGGACGGCGTTCGCCGATGAGCAGCAGGTCGGCATCATCGTCTCCGGAGCCACCCGCACCCGGGTGTGGGCGGTACCGGGGGCGCTGGAGCAGATCATCGACAACCTGCTCTCCAACGCGCTGCGCGTGTCCCCGCCGGGGACCGCCGTCACGCTGACGACCGTCATCGTCCCGGGGGAAGGCAGCCGCACGCCGCCGGTGGCCGAGTTGCACGTGATCGACCAGGGCCCCGGCATGACCGCGGCCGAACGGCTCAGGGCCTTCGACCGGTTCTGGCGGGCCCCCGCGGCCGACCACGACGGCACGGGCCTCGGCCTGCCGATGGTCCGCCAGCTCACCCGGGCCGGCGGTGGTGAGATCACCCTGGAGGCCGCCCCCGGCGGTGGGCTCGACGCCGTCGTCCGTCTCCGGCGCGCCGAGAGCCACCCGCACGGGAACGCCCCGGTGTCCCAGCGGACGCCGACCGCCCAGGCCGCGCGCCTCACCCCACCGCCCACGACGGCGAGGGGGCGGCACGGGGACGGCCCCGAACCGCCGACCGGCGGGGCGAACAGGCCCGCGAGGAGGAACGCGGCGACCGAGAAGCCGAGGAGGACGACGGCCTGCGGGCCCCCACCCTGAGCTGCCGGGCGGGCGGCCCACCCCCGGGAGGGCCGTGCTGCCCTGCCCGCCGGGAGACGCCCCCCGTTCGTCCGGCGGCCCGCTGCCACACGGCGGCTGACTACGAACTTGTAGTCAGCGCTGGTTCCCGTTTAAGTTAGGCATGCCTACGCTAATACGACTGTCGGCGGCGGGGTGGGGAGGGCCGTATGTGGGACGACGCGTTTCCGAGCTTCCTGATCGGACTGCGGGAGGGACTGGAAGCCGGACTCATCGTCTCCATCCTCATCGCCACCCTGGTGCGGGCCGACGCCCGCTCCCGGCTGCCACAGGTGTGGACGGGTGTCCTCGCGGCGATCGCGCTCGCGATGAGCTTCGGCGCGGTCCTCACCTTCACCGCGGCCTCCCTGTCCGCGACCGCCCAGGAGACCTTCGGCGGCACCCTGAGTGTGATCGCGGTGGCGTTCGTCACCGCGATGGTGTTCTGGATGCGCCGCTCGGCCCGCACTCTGTCCGGTGAGATCAAGGAGAAGGTCACCGGGGCGCTCGGCATGGGCGCGGGCGTCCTGATCGTCACCTCGTTCCTCGCGGTCGGCCGGGAGGGCCTGGAGACCGCCCTGTTCCTGTGGACCACCGCACAGGCGGCCGGCGAGTCCGCGGGTCCCCTGACGGGCGCCGCGATCGGCCTGGTCCTGTCGGCCGGCCTGTGCTTCGGCCTGTACCGGCGGGTTCTCAAGATCAACCTGACGAAGTTCTTCACCGCCACCGGCGCCGTCCTGATCGTGATCGCGGCCGGCGTCCTCGGCTACGGCCTGCGTGATCTGCAGGAGGGCGGTGTGCTGCCCGGGAAGTCGGCCTATGCCGTCGACCTGAGCGGCAGCATCGACGCGGGCTCCTGGTACAGCACCCTGGTCCAGGGCGTTTTCAATCTGACGCCGGCCATGACCTGGCTGCAGGTCGCCGCCTACGCCGGCTACCTCGCCGTGGTGATGACGGTGTTCGTGCGCGGGGTGCGCGCCACGACGCCGAAGCCGGCGCCCGCGCGGACGGACCCCGCGCAGCACGCTCCGCCGTCCGCGCGGCGCCGCCCCGCCTGGGTCGTCCCGGTCGCCGTCGTCACCGTCCCCGCCGTGATCGCGGGCCTCGCCGTCGCCTTCGGCCGTCCGAAAACCGCGGCGGGCCAGACCGTCGCCGTATCGGAGAAGGAGTGCGGCAAGGGGTTCACCCCGCCCGAGCCCGGCCGACGGACCTTCCAGATGCGCAACACCGGCGACAAGACCTCCGAGGTGTATCTCGTCGACCCCGCCACCAACGCCGTCTACGGGGAGATCGAGGGCCTGGCGCCGGGCACCACCCGCGCTCTGGTCGCCACCGTGGCCGGCGGCACCTACGCCTGGCGGTGCGTGCCCACCGGCGGTACCGCGGTCACCTCCAAGGCCGTCCGCGTCGCCGGAGGCGGAGGCGCGAAGGCGGTCGTCCCGGTCTCCGCGCAGGACCTCGCCGGCCCGCTCGCCCGGTACAAGGCGTACGTCGACAAGGGCCTGACCGCCCTCGGCGCACAGACCCGCACCCTGGCCGCCGACATCAAGGGCCGCCATCTCGGCAGGGCCCGCACCGACTGGCTCACCGCCCACCGCACCTACGCCTCCCTCGGTGCCGCCTACGGCACCTTCGAGGACTTCGACCGGAAGATCGACGGCAGGGCCGACGGCCTGCCCGACGGCGTCCACGACAAGGGCTTCACCGGCTTCCACCGCATCGAGTACGGCCTGTGGCACGGCGAGCCGGCGGCCTCCCTCACGGCCCCGGCCGAGCGGCTGGCCGCCGACGTGGCGGCACTGCGCACGGCTTTCCCACGACAGCACTTCCAGCCCGGCGACCTGCCGCTGCGCGCCCACGAGGTCCTCGAGAACACCCTGCAGTTCGAGCTGACCGGCGACACCGACGCGGGCAGCGGCACCAACCTCGCCACCGCCGACGCCGACCTCGCCGGCACACGCGAGCTGCTCACCGTCCTCGGGCCGCTGCTGACCACCCGTGCCCCGCACCTGCTGCCGACGGTCGACGCGGACATCGCCCGTCTGCAGAGGCTCCTCGACGCGGCACACCACGCCGGCTCCTGGACCCCCGTCGAACGGCTCGACGCGACCTCCCGGGCCCGCGTGAACGGAGCCACCGGCCGGCTCCTGGAGGACCTCGCCCCCGTCCCGGACCTGCTGGAGATCCGGAAGTCCGCCTGATGACCACCGCACGCCACCACAGCGACGACCCCGCACGCAGCGAAGGGAACACCCCCATGCCGTCCGCCGCATCCCCCGCCCCGCGAGGCGGCTGCCCCGCCGGTGCCGGCCGCCGTTCCTTCGTGAAGACGGCCCTCGGCGCCGGGGCCGCCGGAGCGGTGATGGCCGGCGGCGGCCTCGCCCTCACCGAGAGCGGCGGCGGCACCGCGCAGGCCGCCGCAGACACGCATAACGCCGCCGACGTCCCTTTCCACGGCATCCACCAGGCCGGCGTCGTCACCCCCGCACAGGCCGCCGCCGCCTTCGTCTCCTTCACCGTCATCGCCGAGGACCGAGGGGAACTGGCCGACCTGCTGAAGACGATCACCGAGCGGGCCCGCTTCCTCACCTCCGGCGGCACCCCCACCGATCTGGGGGTCGGCGCCCCGCCCTCCGACAACGGCATCCTCGGCCCGACCGTCCCCGCCGACGGCCTGACGGTCACGCTCGGCGTCGGCGCGTCCCTCTTCGACGACCGCTACGGCCTCGCCGCGGCCCGGCCCCGCCGCCTGACCCCGATGCGGACCTTCCCCAACGACAACCTCAGGGCCGCCGAGTGCCACGGCGACCTGTCCCTGCAGATCTGCGCGAACCGGCGGGACACCGTGCTGCACGCGCTGCGCGACATCGCCCGGCACACCCGCGGCGCCATGCAGGTCAAGTGGCGCATCGACGGCTTCCAGAACGCACCCCGCCCCACCGGCGCCCAGCGCAACCTGCTCGGCTTCAAGGACGGCATCGCCAACCCCGACGTCACCTCGGCCCGCGAGACGAACCGCCTCATATGGGTCGGCGACGGTGACGGGGAGCCCGCGTGGGCCACCGGGGGCAGCTACCAGGTGATCCGCATCATCCGCATGCTGGTGGAATTCTGGGACCGGGTCTCGCTCACCGAGCAGGAGAAGATGTTCGGCCGCCGCAAGGACACCGGCGCACCCCTGGACGGCGCTCTGGAGACCGACATCCCCCAGTACGCCAAGGACCCGCACGGCACGGTGATCCCGCTGGACTCGCACATCCGCCGCGCCAACCCGCGCACCGCCGCCACCGACAGCTCCCGCATCCTGCGCCGCGGCTACAACTACGACCGCGGCATCGACGACGTCGGCAACCTCGACATGGGCCTGGTGTTCTGCTGCTACCAGCGGGACGTCAAGGGGCAGTTCGAAGCCGTCCAGACCCGCCTGATCGATGAACCCCTGGTCGACTACATCTCGCCCACCGGCGGCGGCTACTTCTTCGCCCTGCCCGGCGTGCGGGACGACAGGGACTGGCTCGGCCGCGGGCTGCTCTCCGCCTGAGCCCGCGGCGCCGACGCCCGCCCCTTCTCCCACGCCCGCGGGACGCGCCTTGGCGGTGTACCCGGGCCTGGGCGCAGACCTCGCCGTGGGCGACCGGCTGCTCCTGGCACGGCGCTACCGAGGCACGCCGGTCAGCCGGAACCGGGGAGGCTGCGTCGCGGGCCGACCGTCGTGACGTCGAGGGCTCCGGCCGGGCCCGCTCTCCCCAGCCGTCGGCCACCCGGTCACGGCCGCGCCGCTCCTCCCCCGTCGGCGCACCGCCCACCGCCCGCACCACGTCCGCCGGGCGGCGAGGGGCGGGCCGGCCTCCCGGTCACGGGTGTCGCTCCCCACCCTCCGGATGGTCAGGACGTGCACAGCACCGGGCGACCGCGTGCCGGTGGTCTCCCGCCGGCGGTGGGCTCGTGAAGCCGGGGTGCGTCGCGCACCGCGCCCGCTGTGCGCTGTCCACCATCCGGTCGCTGTCGGACGCGGCGCCGGCGAGGCTCGCACAGCACACCGCCAGCAGCAGACCGCCCGCCACGAAGGGCAGGCTCCGGCGTGCGGGGGGCGGGGCCAGCAGGGCCCGTACCCGCTGCGGCACCGCCCCGCCGGTCACCGCCAGCGCGAAGGGACGGGACGCACCGGCGGAGGCCAGGGCGGCCCGCCCGACGGCGTGGGCGACCACCGTGCGGTCGCCGACCCGCTCGGCGGCCTCCTCGTCGGCCCAGCGCTCCAGGACGAAGCCGCCCGCGACGGCCAGGGGTCGCAGCAGCGGATTCAGGGCCGCCGTGAGCCGCCACAGGCTCTGGAACAGGTGGTGGCGGCCGCGCAGATGGGCCCGCTCGTGGGCGAGCAGGGCCTCCCGCTCGTGGCCGTCGAGGCAGCGCAGCATCCCCCGGGAGACCACGATCCGTCCCGGCGCACCGGGCAGCGCGAAGGCCAGCGGGACATCGTCGTCGACCACGGCCAGTTCCGTGTCTCCGGGCAGCTGGGCGCACTCCCGCCGCACGCGGGCGATGTCACGGACCTGCCGTACCGCGGCCACCCCGAGGGAGGCAATGCCCGCGGCCAGCACCAGGGCGCTGCCGACCGCGACGACGAGGTAGACGGGGTCGTGGGCACGCAGTACGGCCACCGACCAGCGGCCCTCCTCCGCGATCTCCGGTATCTGGGCCACACCGGTGAAGGCCAGCAGGGCGAGCGCGCCCGCCCAGCCCGCCGCCGACACGAGCGCGGCGCAGGCGAGGGCCCAGGCGGCCGGGCGCGGGGGCAGCCGGAGCGCCGGCCGGGGCGCGCACACGGCGAGCACGGCCGTGACGACGAACGGGACGTAGACGCTGATCAGCACCGGCTCACGACCTCCTGCGCGTGCTCTCGTCCTCGGTGCGTGTGCCGTGCCCATGCCCGGACAGCAGCTGGTGCAGCACGTGCTCGTCCTGCGCGGACAGCTCCGAGACGAAGCGGGCCAGCACCGCCTCACGGTCGGAGCCGCCCTCCAGGAGTGACCGCATGCGCCGGGCGGTGTGGGACGCCTCGTCCCGGGCCGGTGCGTAGGCGTAGCCGCGACCCTCGCGGTGCCGGACGAGCATGCCCTTGTCGTACAGCCGGGACAGGATGGTCAGCACGGTCGTGTAGGCGAGGTCGCCCGGCAGCTGTTCGCGGACCTGACGCGCGGTCAGCGGGCCGGCGGCGGCCCAGAGGGCGGCGAGCACGTCGCTCTCCAGTTCTCCGCGCGCCCGCCTGCCGGATGCCCCGGGGACCTCGTCGTCTCTTCGGTTCTCCACCGGCCGCCTCCTTTCGCCGTCTGCCCGCACAGACTACCGGGCGATCTCCTACTAGTTGTAGGAGGTATGCTCCGGTCTTCAAACCGCGAACTACTACATCTCGTAGTGTCCCGCCGCCCCTCGCCTGCGGAGGAAAGCCCATGGCCCACGCCGGAAGCACCACACCCAGACCCGCTGCCGCGGTCACCGTTCCGCGTCAGCGCGTCGCGACGCCCGGGGCGGGCCGGGTCGCGATCGTCTCCGCGAGCGTCGGCGCCGGCCACGACGGCGCCGCCGCCCAGCTCGCCCGGCGCCTTGCCGCTCACGGCTTCGCGGTGGACCGGTTCGACCTGCTGGAGCTGCTGCCCGCCCGGCTGGGTCGTGCCGTGCAGGAGGGCTACCACCGGATGCTCGTCCGGGCCCCGTGGGCCTACCAGCGGATCTATGCCGGCACCGAGCGCGCCGGGGGCGGCGGCCCGGTCGCGCGCGCACTGCTGCGGGCGGCGGAGGACCGGGTGCTGCACGCCCTGCCTCCGGACACCGGAGCGGTGGTGTCGACCTACCCGGGGGCCAGCCGGGTGCTGGGGAACCTGCGCCTGAAGGGGCGGCTGGGCGTCCCCGTCCTGACCTATCTGACCGACTTCTCCGTCCATCCGCTGTGGGTGGCGGACGGTGTCGACGTCCACCTCGCCGCCCATGCCGTGCCCGCTGCCCAGGCCCGGGCCGCCGGGGCACGGGACGTGCGGGTGTGCGGCCCGGTCACCGGTCCGCGTTTCCGGCCCTGCGACGCACAGGGGCGCCACGACGCGCGGGCCCGGTTCGGGCTGCCGCAGCACTCGCCGCTCGCCCTCCTGGTCGCCGGGTCCTGGGGGGTGGGGCCGGTCCGCAAGGTGGCCCACGAGCTGCGCGACTGCGGCGCCGCCGTCCCGGTCGTCGTGTGCGGCCGCAACGAGGCCCTGGCCGGGCGGCTGCGCGCGGACGGCATCGAGCACGCCTACGGCTGGGTCGAGGACATGCCCGGCCTGATGCACGCCGCGGACGTCCTCGTCCAGAACGCCGGCGGACTGACCTCGCTGGAGGCGTTCGCCTCGGGCCTGCCCGTGGCGAGCTACCGCTGCATACCCGGGCACGGACTGACCAACGCGGCCGCCCTGGACGAAGCCGGTGTCTCGGTGTGGGTCCGTGACCCGGCCGATCTGAAGGCGGTGCTGTGCGACCTGATCGACGGCCCGCCCGGACGGCAGCAGCGCGCGAGGGGCCTCGCCCTGTTCGACCGGCCCCAGGACGAGGGCCCGGCGGCCGAGATAGCGCGGGTCCACCGCTCCGGCCTCGCGGACAGGAGCCGGTACCCGGCCGCGCGGCGGCATCCTGGCCCGCGCCGGCTCGCCACCACCGCCGCGGCCGCGGCCGCCGTGTGGGCCTGCGCCGTCGGCACGGGCATGGCGACGTCGTACGACGGTCCGGGCCTCGCGCACGCCATCGGCCACGGCCTCGACCTGGACGGCCTGTCCGCCCACGACTCCCGGACCGGAGTCCACCACCCGTGACCACCGCCCGCACCCTGCGCACGGCCGCCCTCGCCGCCCTGCCCGTTCTCGCCGCCGCCCACGCCGCGCCCGTGGTCTCCACCTTCGGGCCGTTGCGCAACCGCGCCATGCCCCGGCTGTCGGGCCGGGGCCGCCCGGACCACGTCGCCCTGACCTTCGACGACGGGCCCGACCCCCGCTCCACACCGCGCTTTCTGCGCCTGCTCGACGAGCGCGGGGTGCGCGCCACGTTCTTTCTCCTGGGCAGCGAGGCGCACCGCGCCCCCGGTCTGGTCGCCGAGATCGCGGCGGCCGGCCACGAGATCGGCGTCCACGGCTGGCTGCACCGCCCACTGCTCCTGCGCGGCCCCCGCGCCACGTACGCCGACCTGGACCGGGCACGGGACACCGTCGCCGCCCTCACCGGGCGACCGCCCACGCTCTTCCGGCCCCCGTACGGTGTCATGTCGACCGCCGCGCACCTGACGGCCCGCCGCCTCGGCCTCACCCCGGTGCTCTGGACCTGCTGGGGAGAGGACTGGAGGGCACGCGCCACCCCGCAGTCGGTGCACCGCACGGTCACCGCCGACCTGGACGGCGGTGGCACGATCCTCCTGCACGACTCCGACTGCACCTCCGCCCCCGGAGCCTGGCGCGCCGCCCTCGGCGCGCTCCCCCGGATCCTCGACACCTGCGCGGAGCGGGGCTACCGGGTCGGCCCGCTGCGCGACCACGGACGTCCCCTGGGAAAGCCCGCTGCCGGGAAACGCCCAGCAGCCGCCGGTCGTCTACAGTTCGACAGACCGTCTACCTTGCTGTAGTCATTCGTATCGCCTCGTTCCCCCTTCGCATCCTTCCTCCGGAAAAGGCCAGGGCCGTATGACCACACCGGTGCACCTCGCGTCGCAGCTCGCCGTGAACGTCCTCGACGCCCGGTCGCTGCTGGCCGCCTTCGGCGTGCTGGGCGTCGGCGCCGTCCTGTTCGCCGAGACGGGGCTGCTGGTCGGGTTCTTCCTGCCCGGCGACTCCCTGTTGTTCACGGCGGGTCTGCTGTGCACGGGGGCGGCGGACCGGCCCGTGAAGTTGTCGCTGGCCCCGCTGCTGGTCCTGGCGGCCGTGGGCGCGCTGGCCGGGGCGCAGTGCGGATATCTGATCGGCCGTAAGGCGGGCGGGGCGCTGATGGCCCGCAGCCGGTCGCAGCGTCTGCGCGAGGGCATGGAACGGGCCGAGGAGCTGCTCGAACGGTACGGGTACGCCAAAGCGATCGTGCTGGCCCGGTTCATCCCGGTGGTGCGGACCGTCCTCAACCCGATGGCGGGCGCGCTGGAGGTCCCGGCCCGGACGTTCGCCCTGTGGCAGGCGGTGGGCGGGCTGGTCTGGACCGTCGGGCTCACCCTGGCGGGGTACGCGCTGGGCTCCTCGGTCCCGAACGTCGACCGTTACCTGCTGCCACTGGTCGCGGTGATCGTCGTCGTGTCGCTGATCCCTCTCTTCCTCGAGATCCTGCGCGGCCGCCGGGCGGCCAGGCCGAACGGGGGGCGGCCGTGACCCCGGCGTTCTACGGGTTCGCGGTGGGGCCCGACCGCGCTGCCCGGGTGGTCCGGAGCAGGACGAGTGCGGCGGCCTGGATACCGGCGACGGTGACGGTCAGGGCGGGGACGGACACGTCGTACAGGGCTCCCGTCAGCGCGCCGCCGCCCAGCGCGGCGACGCCCATGACCCCCGCGAAGACGCCGTAGGCGGTGGCCCGCCGCCCGGTCGGCACCAGGTCGGCGACCGTGGCGCGCAGAGTGGACTCCTGGACACCGACGGCGGCGCCCCACACCAGGGCGCCGGCCACGGCGATCCACAGTGTGCCGGTGAAGGCGAGGCCCGCGACGGCGGCGGACAGCAACGGCAGGACGACCAGGACCCGCGCGCCGACCCGGTCGTACAGCCAGCCGGTGGCCAGCGCCGCCAGCGCGTCCGCGGCCATGGCCGCCGCGTACAGCACCGGCACCGTCGCGGTGGGCAGCAGGTGGCGGGTCACCAGGTGGTAGGAGAGCACACCGAAGGTGGCGAAACCGACGAGGGTCGCGGCGGTGAAGGCCGCGTAGGCCCAGAAGGCTCGCGGCAGCTCCGGCTGCCGGGCCTCGACGGGGGACGGACGTCCGGGCGGCGGAGCGGCGGAGGTCGCCTCGTAGGCGATCGGGTCGGGGACCCGGGCACGCAACCACACCAGCAGGACGACGGCGGCCACACCGGGCACGGCGAGCACCCCGAGCGCCGGGGCGTAGTCGTCACCGGTCAGAGTGAGGACGCCGGCCACCGTGAGCGGACCGAGCACCGCGCCGACCTGGTCCATCGCCTCGTGCACGGCGAACCCACGCCCGCGGCCGGTGGCCGCGGTGGCGTGCGAGAGCAGCGTGTCCTTGGCCGGGGAGCGCACCGCCTTGCCGACCCGCTCGGCGACCACCAGGGCGCAGGCCACCCACAGGACGCCGGCCAGACCGAGCACCGGGACACTGACCGCGGTCAGGACGTACCCGGCGATCGTCCACAGCCAGAACCGGCGGCTTCGGTCGGCCAGCGGACCGGAGACCAGCCGCAGCCCGAGCGCGGCGGCTTCCCCCGCCCCCGTGACCACGCCGACCACCGCCGCCGAGGCGCCCAGGTGCGCGAGCAGCGGACCGGTGACGGAGCGGGCACCCTCGTAGACGAAGTCCATCAGCAGGCTGACGCCCCCGAACACCATCACGAACCGCCACGGCGACAGACGCCTGGCGGGTCCGCCGGACGATGCGGAGGTCCGGGGCGTGGTACGGGCGGGCGTCACATGTCCTCCCGGAAGCCGGCGTCCTCCTGCCGTGACCGGCCGACCGCCCGGTCATCGCCGACGCTCGGGACGGAGCGGCCGACCGCCCGGTCATCGCCGACGCTCGGGACGGAGCGGATCCGCGCCCGCATGTCACCGCCGTCGTCTTCCGGCGGGTGCGCTGCCGGGGGGAGGACATCAGGGGCATCCTTCGCGGGCGAGGTGCCGGCCGTCAAGCGGCGCCCGTCCGGGAACCACCCCGGCGGCGCCGCATCGCGTCCACGCGACGGCCCCGGCGCGCCGGCGCTCGGACCGGTGGCCGCGTGTCAGTCGGCTCCGCCACGGGCGGCGGCTACGCTCGCACGGGTGCCGGCCACGGCTCACAGCACCTTGCGACGGGCCAGGAGGACCAGCACGACGAGGCCCGGCACCAGCGGCAGCCAGGACGTCAGCAGACGGTAGCCGATCACCACCGAGGCAGCCGTACTCCCCGGGGCGCCGACCGCGACCAGCGCCAGGGCGAGCGCCGCGTCCAGCGAGCCGAGGCCGCCCGGACTGGGCAGCAGCACGGCGGCGCCGCTCGCCGCGAGGTAGGCCAGAGCGACCCCGGCGAGGGGCAACGGCAGTGCCAGGGCGTGGGCCACGGCATAGACGGTGAGTGCGTGCGCGGCGGCGAACGCGAACGAGCCGCCCCACAGCGCCGACGCCCGCCCGGGGTGTGCGTGCACCGCCCTGACTTCCGCACCCGCCACCCGCAGCAGCGCGCGGACACGCAGGCGAAGCGGCCGGACCAGCAGCGCTCCGGGGAGCAGCGCCAGGGCACACGTGGCCGCGGGCAGATGCGGAAGACGGAGGACACCGGGGCAGGCCACGGCCAGCCCGGCGATCAGCGCGACTCTCGACGCGGCGTTCGCGGCCGCCTTGAGGGCGAGGGCGGTCGCCGTGGCGGCGGGGGTCAGGCCGCACCGGCTCAGGAAGCGCCAGTTGACGGTGTTCGCCCCGAGTCCCGCGGGCAGGACGTGGTTGGCCGCGGAGGCCGCGAACTGCGCCGCCGTCAGCCGGGTCGCGGGCAGCGGCGCGGCGACCGCGCCCTGCTGGGCCAGGGCCGCACACGCCCACGTCGCGCACGCGGCCGTGACGGCCAGCGCCAGCCAGCCGCGGTCGGCGGCGGCCAGCTGGTCCGTGCCGGCGTCGAGCACCTGCCGGTTGCGGACGGCGAGCACGGCGCCGATGAGCAGCACCAGCAGGGAGACGGCCGTGTGCCAGCAGGTGCGCCGGCTCGTGAACGGGTGCGCCAGGGAGGGAGTGGTCATGAGCCGCGACGCTTGCCGGCGAAGGGGGCGACGCGGGCGTACACCCCGGCGTCAAGACGGACCGTGGTCCACGTCCGGGCGTAGGACGGAGGCTCGACGCCGTCGGCGGTCAGGACGGCGACCGGCATCCGTCGCGCGGTCCGGGCCAGGCCGGCGGCGGTGGTGTTCTCGTTGTGGCCGGCGGTGTTGGCGGAGGCGCAGCCGGCGTAGTAGGCGATCGGGACCGGGGGTGCCGTCGGGTCGTCGCCGGTGAGCAGGCAGGGCGGCGTCACGCCGTTGCGGTGGAGCCCGGCCGCGATGCGTGCCCAGCGCTGATGGCCTTCGGTCGTGCGGTCGACCAGGCGTACCAGCACGGTGGCCTGGATCGCCAGATGCCCGAGCAGGCCGAGGGTCACCGCGGTCACGGCGACCGGCCGCCAGGTCCCGCGCGGCCGGGTCAGCAGGAAGACGAGCGCGCCGGCGACCGGCAGGGAGAGCAGGGCGTAGGCGGGCAGGAGGAAGCGGGGAGCGGCGTAGCCGATGAGGAACAGGTAGGGGACCGCAGCGGTCGCCGCGCAGGCACAGGCCAGCACGGTGGCCGCGGCGCGCCGGGCCCGGAGCGCCACGACCAGCCCGAGCACCGCGAGAACGGGCAGCGCGAACCACCACAGGGTCTCGGCGACGCTCGGCATCGCCCCCGTGCACGGGCGGCACAGGGTGCGCCCGCCGAGGCTGCGCAGCTGGTCGCCCACAGCGTTGTTCCAGCCCAGGCCCCCCTGGATGCGGGAGCCTTCGGCCAGGCGCTGGGCCGGCCCGCCGAAGTCGACGTACGCCTCGATCACCCATTCGGCCGCGCCCGCCGCCAGGCCCCCGACGAGCGCGAGCAGCAGCGGCCCGTGCCGCCACCGCCGCACGGCGACCAGCGCCACCAGCAGCGGAAGGCAGACCCACACCGCGTCCGTCGGCCGCATCAACGCCATCAGCGCCGCGCCCGCCGCGAGCCCCCACACGGGGCCGGGCCGGCTCCGGTCGGCCTGGGCCTGCAGGAAGCAGCCCACCGCTCCGAGAGCGCCGAGTGCCACCCAGAGGTTGGGCATCGCCTGGGGGCCGTAGAACAGGGTCACCCACAGCGAGGCGAACAGTGCCCCGCCCAGCGCGACCACCCGCACGGGAAGGACTCCACGCCAGGCGCGCAACGCCAGGAACAGGCCGAGCCCGGACAGCACCGCCAGATACACGCGCAGCAGGGGTACGGACGACGACCACGAGGCGACCGGCGCCACCAGCAGGGAGACGCCACGGGCGCGCGGCGCGCTGAAGAACGCCGCGGGGGCGTGCTCGGCGACCTGGCTGACGTACACCGTCTCGTCCCAGCCGAGTCCCATGTCCGGACGGACCAGGACGATCTGGAACAC
The DNA here is from genome assembly GCF_040647235.1 of Streptomyces sp. NPDC042638. NCBI lineage: Bacteria > Bacillati > Actinomycetota > Actinomycetes > Kitasatosporales > Streptomycetaceae > Streptomyces > Streptomyces sp. NPDC042638. Next base: position 56,435 of record NZ_JBEZBT010000033.1, on the reverse strand, counting down.
GGTGAACGCGACGCCGACCGCGGCGAACCACGTCTCGGCGTTCCGGTGCCACGGTGTGGCACCGGGGGACGTCCGGAGACAGCGGGCGGGTGTGGTGCGTTCAGTGCCGGTCATCGAACCGCCCAATCTCCTACAAGACGTAGAACGTCCCTCAGCCTACAGGGCGTGGCGCCCGGTCCCGCTCGCCGGTGTGTCCGCCGTCCCGTCCCTTCGGGAGTCCTTCGCTGGTGGCGAAGTAGAAGACCGGGAGAACGACGAAGACGGCGATCGCCAGCAGCGGGGTGACGAGCACGCCCAGGACTCCGGCGGCGCCGTAGGCGAGGGCTCCGGCCCAGGAGCGCAGCCGCCCGTGCCGTACGTAGGCCGCCTCCACGTCCGCCTTCAGCACCTCGGGGCGTCGGGCGAGCTGATGGTAGAAGGCGACCCAGCTCAGACACATCGCCGCGGCCAGCCCGGCGTAGAGGGCGACGGCGACCCGTGCGTCGGAGCCCGCGGTGTCCGCCCGGAGTGCGTCCGCGACCACCGCGGTGGGGAACGAGAGCGCCGCCGTGGTGAACAGCAGCAGCAGGTTGGCGGCGTGCAGTCCGCGGTCCATGACCCGGATACGGACGAAGGCCTGGTGATGGTTGAGCCAGATCACCGAGACGTAGCCGAAGGAGGCGAGGTAGCCGAGGTAGGCCGGCCACTGGGCCAGCAGGGCGTGGCCGAGGCCGCCCGGCCGGTGCGGCGGGTCTGCCAGGCCGAGGGCCAGCAGCGTGACCGCGATCGCCAGCACGCCGTCGCTGAAGGCTTCGGCGCGGGAGGTGTCGGAGCGGGAGAATCCGTGGAGGGGGCTGCGGGGCACGCTGGCTCCTGAGGTGTCTGCTGGTGCCGGAGCGGGCGAGCGCCGCTGTCCGGCCGTCGGCGTCGCGGGTCGGGCCGGCGGGTCGTACGGATCCTGGGTGCCGGCGGGCGGGGCGGCTTGACCGTCCGTGCCCGGATCGTGGTCTGTCCGTGCCCTGGCCGTCCTCGGACCCCTCTCGCCGACGAAAAGGCGCGTCACCGCCGGAGGCGCTTGTGCTGCGGGAGGGGCCGAAGTACCGCATAGTGAACGAGGTGACCGGCGTCTGGGCGACGTCGTCCGGTGTGCCATCTCCCCGTCGGCATCGCCTTCCACGGCTGCTCCGGACAGAGCCGGCCCACGCGGGCCGCCGCACCGACGCTGCGCACAAAGGAGGCTGTATGTCGTTCCACGACCCCGCAGTGCCCGTCTGCCCCTTCGACTTCGCCGACGCGCTGGAGTTCGACCCCTCCTTGGCCGCACTGGCCGAGGACGGCCCGGTCAGCCGGATCCGGCTGCCCTACGGCGAGGCCGAGGCGTGGCTCGTGACCAGCTTCGCCGGGGTGCGTCAGGTGACGTGCGATCCGAAGTTCAGCCGGGCGGCGATCGTCGGGCGCGACTATCCGCGGATGACTCCCGAGCCCATCGTGTCACCGGAGTCCATCAACGTGACGGACCCGCCGCACGCCACCCGGCTGCGGCACGTCGCGGCCCAGGCGTTCACCCGGGACCGGGTGGCGGGTATGCGGCCGGCGGTGGACAGGGTGGTGGCCGGGCTGCTCACGGAGATGGCCGAGGCCGGGCCGCCCGCGGACCTGGTGACCCATCTGTCGGTGCCCCTCCCCCACCTGACGATCTGCGAGCTGCTCGCCGTCCCCGAGACCGACCGCGACCATCTGCGCACGCTCACCATGCGGCTCCTGGCCACCTCGCCGGACGCCCGGCAGGACGCGGCCGACGCCAAGGCCGACCTGCGGGCGTACTTCGCCAAGCTGGTCCCGGACCGCCGCGGCACACCGGGCGAGGACCTGCTCAGCACCATGGCCACGGCGCCGGTGCCGGAGGGCGAGGAGCCCCTGAGCGACGACGAGTTGGCGGTCCTCGCCGTGACGCTCATCCTCAGCGGCAACGACACGGCGACCTGCCAGATCAGCAACATCGCCTATCTGCTGCTGACCCGGCCCGAGGAGTGCGCCGCGCTCGCGCGCGACCTCGGCCGGCTCCCCGGCGCCCTGGAGGAGCTGCTGCGGTTCATCCCCTTCCGCAAGGGTGTGGGCATCCCGCGGATCGCGCTGGAGGACGCGGAGATCGAGGGCACCGCCATCAGGGCCGGCGACTACGTGCACGTGTCCTACCTGGCGGCCAACCGGGACCCGGACGTCTTCCCCGACCCGCACACGCTCGACCTCCGACGGCCGGTGCACCCGCACATGACGTTCGGCTGGGGCGGTCACCACTGCCTCGCCGCACCGCTCGCGCGGGCGGAGCTGGACAGCGCGGTCACCGGCCTGCTGACCCGCTTCCCCGGCCTGCGCCTCGCCGTCGGCCCCGAGGACGTCGAGTGGGACACCGGAACCATCCGCCGCTTCCCCGTGCGCCTGCCGGTCATCTGGTGACCGCGCGACGACCCGCCCGGCACGGGTGCCAGGTCTTACGGAGTCGTGACGTCAGAGCGCGCCCTTCCGGTCCGCCGCCGAGGCGGCCCTAGCGTGGGCGTATGCGTGTACTGGTCACCGGCGGTGCCGGGTTCATCGGCTCCCATGTCGTCGAGGCGCTGACGGCGCGCGGACACGAGGCGGTCGTGTTCGACGTGCGCGCGGACCCGGCCGCCGACGTTCGCGATCCGGCGGCCGTCGCGCGGGCCGTGGAGGGCGTGGACGCCGTCTGCCACCAGGCCGCCATGGTCGGGCTCGGCGTGGGGTTCGCGGACGCGGCGGAGTACGTGTCCCGCAACGACCTGGGCACCGCCGTCCTGCTCGCCGCGATGGCCGAGGCGGGCGTACGGCACCTCGTGCTGGCCGGGTCGATGGTCGTGTACGGCGAGGGCCGGTACGCCTGTCCGCGCGACGGGGTCGTACGGCCGGGGCCGCGCGCGGTCGCCGATCTGGAGGCGGGGCGGTTCGAGCCGCGGTGCCCGGTGTGCGGCGCCGAGCTGACACCCGGGCTGGTCGGGGAGGACGCGCCGGCCGATCCGCGCAACGTGTACGCCACGACCAAGCTCGCGCAGGAGCACCTGGCCGCCGCCTGGGCCCGCTCGACGGGCGGGTCGGCCGTCTCACTGCGCTACCACAACGTGTACGGCCCCCGGATGCCCCGCGACACGCCCTACGCCGGCGTCGCCTCCTTCTTCCGGTCCGCACTGGTCCGGGGCGAGGCGCCCCGCGTCTTCGAGGACGGGCGGCAGCGCCGGGACTTCGTGCATGTGCGGGACGTGGCCGCGGCCAACGTCGTGGCGCTTCAGGCGCCGTCCGCACCGGGCGCGCTCACCGCGTACAACACCGGCAGCGGCGAGCCGCACACGGTCGGGGAGATGGCCCGCGCGCTGGCCGACGCCCACGGCGGCCCCGCGCCCGTCGTCACCGCGGAGTACCGGCTGGGGGACGTACGGCACATCACCGCCGACTCCTCTCGGCTGCGGGCGGAGCTGGGCTGGAAGCCGGAGGTCCGGTTCGCGGAGGGCATGCGGGAGTTCGCGGCCTGCCGCTGACCGGCCCCAGGGTCTTCCGTTCGGATCGGGCCGGATCACCGATCCACCCGAGAGGCTCCAGCTCCGACTCAGGTCACTAAGGGGCCGCGGGCAGCGTGACCTCGAAGCGGCAGCCGCCGGGGATGTTGCGTACGCTCGCCCGGCCCTGGTGGGCCTCGACGATCCCCCGCACGATGGCGAGGCCCAGGCCCGCGCCGGCCGGAGGGGTGCGGGCGTCGGTGCCGCGCCAGCCGGTGTCGAAGACGCGCGGCAGGTCCTCCTCGGGGATGCCGCCGCAGCCGTCCGTCACGGAGAGGACGACACCGTCGGGCGAGCACTCGGCGGCGACGGCGACCGTGCCGTCCGCGGGTGTCCGGCGGATCGCGTTGACCAGCAGGTTTCCCAGGACACGGCTCATCTCCCTGGCGTCGACCTCGACCGGTACCGGCGCCACCCCGTCGCCGACCAGCCGTACGCCGTGTGCGTGGGCGAGCGGGCCGGCGCCGGCGAGGGCGTCGCCGACCAGGTCGTACAGGGAGATCCGGGACGGTGTCAGGGGGAGCGTGCCGGCGTGGATGCGGGAGAGTTCGAAGAGGTCGCCGACCATGCCGTTGAGGCGCTCCACCTCGGTACGCATCTGTTTCAGGTAGCGGGCGGGGTCGTCGGCGACGCCGTCCTCCAGGGCTTCCGACATCGCGCGCAGACCGGCGAGCGGGGTGCGCAGGTCGTGGGAGATCCAGGCGACGAGTTCCCGGCGTGAGGTCTCCAGCATGCGTTCCCGCTCCCGGGACTCGGCGAGCCGGGCGCTGGTGGCGGCCAGTTCGCGGCTCACCGCGGCCAGTTCGGCGGTGGCCGGGGTCGCGGGCGCGTTGAAGTCGCCGCCCTCGCCGAACGAGCGTGCCGCGATGGCGAGTTCGCGGCTGCGCGCAACGACCCAGCGGCCCAGTATCAGCGCCGTCACCAGGGAGACCACGGCCGCCATCGCGACGACGGTCGTCACCACCGTCAGGTCGTGCGGGGACAGGAACATCGCCCAGGCGACCGCCAGCGTGCCCGCGAGCACACCGCAGACACCGACGGCCGCGACCACGGCGAGGGACACGGTGAGCGAGCGGCGCCGCAAGCGCCGCAGCGCGGCGGCTCCCGCCAGGCCCGTGACGGCGGCCCCGGCGAAGGCGTACAGGGCGATGAGCAGGACGTCGCGCATGTCAGTCCGTCTCCTCGAGGCCGCTCGGGTCGAAGCGGTAGCCGACGCCCCACACGGTCTGGATCAGGCGCGGCCGGGCGGGGTCGTCCTCCACCTTGCCGCGCAGCCGGCGGACGTGGACCGTGACGGTGGACAGGTCGCCGAAGTCCCAGCCCCACACCTCGCGCATCAGGTCCTCCCGGCCGTACGCCCGCCCCGGGTGCCGCAGGAAGAAGGCGAGGAGGTCGAACTCCCGGAGTGTGAGGGCGAGTTCGACGCCGTTCCGGGTGGCGCGGCGGGCGGCGGGGTCGACGGTGAGCCCGGCCGCGGCCAGCCGGCGGGTGTCCACGGCCGGCAGCGTGCGGCGGAGCACCGACCGCACCCGCAGGATCAGTTCGCGGGGACTGAACGGCTTGGTCACGTAGTCGTCGGCACCGACCTCCAGCCCCAGGATGCGGTCGTCCTCGTCGCCGCGGGCGGTGAGCATGACCACGGGCACAGGCGCCCTGGCACGCAGCCGCCGGCAGACCTCCAGGCCGTCCATGCCGGGCAGCATCAGGTCGAGCACCACCAGGTCCGGCCAGTGGGCGGCGGCACGGGTGAGGGCGGTGGGGCCGTCGTCGGCCCGGTCCACGACATAGCCTGCGCGCCCGAGGTACCCGGCGACGACCTCGGCGACGGTGGCGTCGTCGTCGACGACCAGGACCCGCGCGGCCCCGGGGGCCGGCGGCACGCCGGGTGCCGCGGCGTCGGGGCCGGTTCCGTCCATGGCTCTGCCCGGCGTGGGCACGTGCGGCTGCTGCATGGTCCCAGCCTCGCACCGGGCCGCCGCGGATGTCGCACCCCTGACCGGGCCCCGGCCCCGACGTCCGCGTTTCGTAAGGAGCGGAAGCCCGATATGCCCGCTTGTCGTTCGTAGGGTGAACGCCGTGATCCCCTCGACACCCCCCTCACCGGCGAGCGTGGATGTGGTGCTGCCCTGCCTGGACGAGGCCGAGGCCCTGCCCTGGGTACTCGCCCGGATCCCGGCGGGCTGGCGTGCCCTCGTGGTCGACAACGGCTCCACCGACGGCTCGGCCGGCATCGCCCGCGCCCTCGGCGCGACGGTCGTCCACGAGCCGCAGCGCGGTTTCGGTGCCGCCTGCCACGCCGGGCTGACCGCCGCCACCGCCGACGTCGTCTGCTTCTGCGACTGCGACGCCTCGCTCGACCCCGCGCTCCTCGTCCCCTTCGTACGGGAAGTGCTCGACGGCGACGCCGACCTGGTGCTGGGACGGCGGCGGGCCCGGGCCCGCGGGGCGTGGCCCGCGCACGCCCGGGCCGGCAACCTCGCACTCGCGCGGCTGCTGCGCCGCCGTACCGGCTTGCGCCTGCACGACCTCGGCCCGCTGCGCGCCGCCCGCCGGGAGCCGCTGCTCGCGCTCGGTCTCAGTGACCGGCGCAGCGGCTACCCGCTCCAGATGGTGGTGCGCGCGGCCGACGCCGGCTGGCGGATCGCCGAGCACGACGTGCCCTATCTGCCGCGTACCGGCACCTCCAAGGTGACGGGCACCTGGCGTGGCACCTGGCAGGCGGTGCGGGACATGAGCCGTGTCCTGGCCGAACCCCCGGCCGACGGGAGGGCCGTACGGTGACCACGCTGCTCGTCATCGCCAAGGAACCGCTGCCGGGGCGGGTCAAGACGCGCCTCACCCCGCCGTTCACCCCCGCCGAGGCGGCCGCGCTCGCCGAGGCGGCGCTCGCCGACACCCTGCACGCCGTGTCGGCCGCCCCCGCCACCCGGCGTGTCCTGGTGCTCGACGGAACACCCGGACCCTGGCTGCCGCCCGGCTTCGAGGTCGTACCGCAGTGCGCGGGCGGGCTCGACCTGCGGCTGGCCGACGCGTTCGCGCGGTGCGACGGGCCCGCCCTGCTCATCGGCATGGACACCCCGCAGGTGACCCCGGAGCTGCTGACGGTGGACTTCACCGGGTACGACGCCTGCTTCGGGCCGGCGGAGGACGGCGGCTTCTGGGCGCTGGGGCTGGCCCGGCCCGACCCGGCCCTGCTGCGGGGTGTGCCCATGTCCACCCCGCGGACGGGTGCCGTCCAGCGGCGGCGGCTGGTGGCCGCGGGGCTGCGGGTGCGCGACCTGCCGCGGCTGCGGGACGTGGACACCGCGGCCGACGCGGCGGCGGTCGCCGCCCTGGCACCGCGCGGCCGGTTCGCCGCCCGGCTGGCCAGGGCGGTCGCGCACAGCGGGAACGGGACCCGGCGATGAGCACATCGCCGGCCGTCGCCTGGGCCGCGGCCGACCCGTACGCCGCCGCCCTGCGCACCGGGCGCGGCCCGCTGTTCCTGCGCCGGAGCGACGGATGGCTGCTGCCGCTGGAGGTCGAGCGGTGGTGCGCGCGGGCGGACCCGGTCGACCGGGCGGTGCTGGACCGGTGCGAGGGCGCCGTGCTCGACGTCGGCTGCGGACCGGGCCGGCTGGTGGCGGAACTCGCCGCCCGGGGCCGTCCCGTCCTCGGGATCGACGTCAGCGAGGCGGCCGTCGACCACACCGGGCGGCTCGGCGGCCCGGCCCTGCGGCGCTCGGTGTTCGAGCCGCTGCCCGGCGAGGGACGGTGGGGCACCGTCCTGCTCATGGACGGCAACGTGGGGATCGGCGGCGACCCGGCCGCCCTGCTGGACCGGGTGGCCCGGCTCCTGTGCCCGGGCGGCCTGCTGATCGCCGAGACGGCCGGGGTGGACGTCGACGAGCGGTCCGAGGTGCAGGTCGTCGACAGCGCCGACGGCCGGACGGGCGGCGGCGCCTTCCCGTGGGCGCGGGTGGGCACCCCGGCGCTGCTGCGGTACGCCCGGGGCTGGGACCGGGCCGGTCGGTGGACGGCCGGCGGGCGCCGGTTCGTGGCCCTGCGCAGCCGCGGCGCCGGCAGCGGCACCGGCACCGGCAGCGAGCCGCCGAACCGCACCGCGGTGATCAGCGGCCAGCGGAGGAGGAAGCCGCCGGCCACCGGGCCGGTGGCCTGACCGGCAGCGCCGGTCCGCCGGGCCGCGGTCCGGGAACCGGCCGCCCCACGGCGGTCGCTCCCGGGCGCGCCCGGGAGAGGGGGCGACCCATGACGAAAGTCTGACGTGGGGCCGCTGATCCGTTCTTTCGCCCGGTCGCCGACCTAGCGTTCCGGTGTGATCCCCCGTAGTCGATATGCCGATCTCAGTGCCGCCTCGGCGGCCGTCCTCCTCGTCCTCGCCGCCGTGCTCGTCGGCCGGCACCTCCAGGACACCTACCGCACCCTGTTCGTCCACTGGGCACCGGTGCTGGCCGAGTGGGAGCCGCACCTGGGCCCGGGCACACCGGCCGCCGTGCTGGTGGCGGTCGCCGTGGTGGCCTACGGGCCGTCCGCCGCCGCACGGCTGCCGTGGCGGCGCCTGCTGCTCGCCGCCTGGGCGACGGCGCTGGCCTGGACGTGGTCCCTCGCGCTGGTCGACGGCTGGCAGCGGGGCGTGGCCGGCCGGCTCACCAACCGCAACGAGTACCTCACCGTCGTCGGCCGCTTCCACGACATCCCGGGCACCCTGCGCGACTTCACCCACCACATCGTGATCGGCACCCCCGACCCCTGGCCCGCGCATGTCGCCGGACACCCGCCGGCGGCCACCGTCACGTTCGTGCTCCTGGACCGGATCGGTCTGCGCGGCGGCGGCTGGGCCGGTGCCTGGTGCATCACCGTGGGGGCGACCGCCTGCGTGGCGGTGCTGGTGGCCGTGCGGGCGCTGGCCGACGAGGGTCTGGCCCGGCGGGCGGCGCCGTTCCTGGTGGCGGCCCCGGCCGCCGTGTGGGTCGGGGCCTCGGCCGACGGGTACTTCGCGGCGGTCGCCGCCTGGTCCATGGCGCTGCTGGCCCTCGCGGTCACCGCGCGGTCGGTGGCCTGGGCCGCGGGCGGCGGGCTGCTGTTCGGCCTGACCTGCTACCTCTCGTACGGCCTGACGCTCTTCGCGCTGATCGGGGCGACGGTGCTGGTGCTCGGACGGCGCCGGGTCCGCGAACGACCGGTGCTGCCCGTCCTGTTCCTGGCCGGGGCGGCGGTCGTCCCGGTGGCGTTCACGCTCGCCGGGTTCGACTGGTGGGAGGGGTACCGGCTGCTGGTCACCCGCTACTACCAGGGCGTCGGCGGCATCCGTCCCTACGGCTACTGGGTGTGGGCCAACCTGGCCTGCACGGTGCTGATCACCGGCCTGGCCACGGCGGCGGGGCTGCGGCGGGCGGGCGCGGTCCTCGCCCGCCGCAGCGCGGCTCCCCCGGCCGATGCCCGGCTCGCCCTGCTCGTGGCGGCGGCGCTGCTCGCCCTGCTGGCCGCGGACCTGTCCGGGATGAGCAAGGCGGAGACGGAGCGCATCTGGCTGCCGTTCGCGATGTGGCTGCTCCCGGCCTGCGCTTTCCTGCCACGACCGCGAGCCTGGCTCGCCGCACAGGTGACGCTGGCGCTGCTGCTGAACCACCTTCTGCTCACCGGGTGGTGAGCGGCGCCGCCGTTCACGGGGGCCGAGCCGCGTCGACGGCCCGGGTCGGCCCGCGTCGCGCTGCGCGGCCCCGCGTCACCCCGCGCGGCCCGACCGGTGGTCGCTTTTCGAGACCTGGCCGGCCGGGCCGCCGCGTGCCGTTGCCGATCAGCCCTCGCGGCCGGCCGCCCGTGAGCGGAAGCGGCGGTACAGCACCGTTCCGCCCATCAGCGATGCCAGGCTCCCCGCGGCCGCCGCCCAGGCGTCGTCCGGGCCGGTGTGGGCGAGCGTGCCGACCGGGCGGTGCCGGACGACGACGGGGGACGGCTCCGGCGCGGGCCGGGTCGCGGGCGGCCGGTGGCGCACAGGAGGCGTGACCCGTGTCGGCGGTGGCGACACGGGCGTCGACTTCACCGGGGGCGTGGCCGGCTCGGCGGGGTGGTCGTCCGTGTTGACGGACTCGTTGCCGAGGACGGGGTTGCCCACGCCCACCACGTTCACACTGTTGCCGCTGACGTTCACGGGCAGTTGGACCGGCAGCTGGATCGCGTTGCCGGAGACCACGCCCGGCGAGTTCTGTGCGCTGCCCTGCGCCGTGGCCCCGCCCTCCGTCGTGGCCCCGCCGTGCGTCGTGGCGCCGCCCGGCTCCTTGGACGCTTCCTTCCCGGCGGCGCCGTCGCTCACGTTGGCGCACCGGTTGCCCGCCGCCGGGTTGAGCAGCCCGACCACGTTCACGGTGTTCCCGCACACGCTCACCGGGACGTGCACCGGCAACTGGATGCCGTTGCCGGAGATCAGCCCGGGCGAGCCTCCTGCGGAACCGTTCGCGGTGGAGTCGGCGTGCACCGGACCCACGACTGCCATCGCACCGGATGCGGCGGCGATGGCGAACACACTGTTTCGGGTAGCCCGTTTCATGGGGTTCCCTGCCCTTCCAGACACGGTCGCGGGCACTCACCCGCTCCCCGTGAAACGCATGTGAAACCAAACAAGTTATGGCTTTTCAGCCTTTTGCCCGGCAAGAGGGGTACTTTCGCCCGCCGGGCGGCCCATGCCGGCCCGCACAGATGGCCGAGTGCACCGCAGCGGCGGAACCGGGGAACTGGTACCTCTCGGTAGGGCAGCACTGCCGGAACCGATCGATCCGGAAACTACCGAGACGAGGAGCGATGGCAACCACCGTACGAGGCAGCAGGGCCGACACCGCACCCGCCAGTCTGCAACTGCCCGGGATCCTCCTGGGCGTCGGACTCGGCGGATTCGTCGACGGCATCCTGCTGCACCAGCTCCTGCAGTGGCACCACATGCTCACCAGCACCGACCACGACCACATCGGGGTGAAGTACTACGACCCGCACACCGTCTCCGGGCTGCGGATGAACACCGTGTGGGACGGCGTCTTCCACACCGTCTGCTGGCTGGCCGTCCTCACCGGGCTCGCCGTTCTGTACGCCCGGGTGACCACGGACCGGCGGCGGGTGTGGGCCTCACGGGTACTGTGGGGATGGATCCTCGCCGGCTGGGGCCTGTTCAACCTCGTGGAGGGAGTGCTGGACCATCACATCCTGGGCATCCACCACGTCCACGGCGGCCCGTACCAGGTCTGGTGGGACATCGGCTTCCTCGTCCTCGGCGCGCTGCTGACGGCCGGCGGCGGGCTTCTGCAGCGCGGCGGACGCTCGTTCGACCCGGCGGCGCCCGGGGCCGGCCGAGACGGGCACGACGTCTGATGGATCATCACATGTCCCCCCTCCCCCGCCAGGAGAGCGGCGGTGCGGCGGGGGTCGTGCTGCCGGCCCTGGTGCTGCTGGTGTGCGCGGGCGGATACCTGCTGCTGGCGCGCGAGGCCCGCCGCCGGAATCCGGTGCGGGCCTGGCAGCCCTCCCGGACCGTCGCTTTCTGCGCGGGCGTCGCCCTGCTGGCGGCGGCACTGCTGCCCCCGGTCGCGCCCTTCGCCCACCGCGACTTCCGCGGTCACATGGTCCAGCACATGCTCATCGGGATGTACGCCCCGCTCGCCCTCGTGCTCGGCGCCCCGGTCACCCTGCTGCTGCGCACCCTTCCCGCCACCGGCGCCCGCCGGCTCACCGCCGTGCTGCACAGCGGCCCGGCCCGGCTCCTCGCGCACCCGGCCGTCGCCCTGCTGCTGTCCGCGGGCAGCCTGCCGCTTCTGTATTTCACCCCGATCTACGAGGCCTCCATGGGCCATCCGGCCGGGCACTGGCTGCTGCACGCGCACTTCCTGCTCTCGGGGTGCCTGTTCGCGCACTCCGTCGCCGGACCCGACCCCGCCCCGGGCCGTCCCGGCGTGCGGGCCAGGCTGGTCTGTCTCGGGTGTGCCATCGCGGTGCACGCGGTCACCGCGCAGCTGATGTACGGCGGATTCTGGGTGGACATCCACGCTCCCGTCGCCCAGGTGCAGGGCGGCGCGGAGATCATGTACTACGGCGGCGACATCGCCGAACTCCTCCTGGCGGCGGCGCTCGTCGCCACCTGGCGCCCCGCACGCCGGGCGATGCCGGCGGCCGCGGCCCAGCCGGTCCGGTGACCACCGCGAACGGCGGCCACGGGGGCGGTAGTGGAATATTCAACAACTGGGTTCCGTTGTGGCGGTCGAAGGGGGTCAGGAGTGGAGACGCAAGTGGAGACCACGTACTACGACCAGGGCACGGCCGCCGATCGCTGGGAGCGCGCGCAGCTGTTCTTCGACGCGAAGGACTACGCGGGTGCGGCACGGGTGCTGGCCCGGCTGGTCGAGGAGGTGCCGGAGCAGACCGGACCCCGGCTGCTGCTGGCCCGCGCCTACTACCACTCGGCCCAGCTGCGCCGCGCCGAAGCCGAGCTGCGGACCGTCGTGGAGCGGGACCCGGTGGAGCACTACGCCCGGCTCATGCTGGGCCGCACGCTCCAACGGCAGGCCCGGCACGAGGAGGCGGAGCAGCACCTGCGGATCGCCTCGGCGCTCGCGGGTGACTTCCCCCAGGAGTGAGCCGTACGCCCCGGGCCCGGTACCCCGTCGCGGGAGCCGGGCCCGCGGCACGTCTCCGCCCCGGGGCGGCACCGCCCGCGGGACCGTCGGGCCGTGCACCCCGCAGGCTCGGCAGCCGTACCGCTCGCGTCCCGCGTCCCTGCGGGTCACAGCGGGGTCGCCGCGTACAGGACCAGGAACAGGGCGACCGCCGAGTTCGCCGACGACATCGCGGACACCAGGGCCCCGGCGGCGGCGCCCCAGACGGCCAGGCCGACCGAGGTGAACGCCGGCGGCCGGCTGCGGGCCGCCGGTGCGGGGGCCGGCAGCGCGGCCACCCGGCGCGGCACGGGACCGTTCGCGGCCGGCGCTGCCAGGGTCGGCACCGGGCTGCCCGGGGACAGCAGGGCCGCCTTGCCGATGGCGCGGGCGACCGTACGCCGGTCGCCCACCGCGCGCGCCGCCTCCTCGTCCGCCCAGCGCTCGGCCGTGTAGAAGACGGCGGTGCGCAGCGGGCGCAGGAACGGGTTGGCACGGGCGGCCAGCTGCGCGGCGAGCAGGTGGCGGTGGTGCCGGGCGGTCAGGTGGGCCCGCTCGTGGGCGAACAGGGCGCGCCGCTCGGCGGGGGCGAGACCGGCCAGCAGCGCCGTGGTGACGACGATCCGGCCCCGGCGACCGGGGAGCGCGTACGCGTACGGCGTGCTGTCGGGCAGGACCGCCACCGTGGGCCCCGGCACCCCGGCCAGGGCCCGGCGGGCGCCGCGGGTGACCCTGCGGTGCCGCCACAGGGTGCGGGCACAGGCGACGGTGACCACGGCGAGGGCGGGGACGGCGGCCCGGCCGGCCACCTCGTCGTACGGGAGAGCGGCCCGCACCTGCGGGTCGGACCAGCCGTCGGGGAGCGGATCGCCGGGCAGTTGCGCGGTACCGGCCACCATGAGCAGGGTCAGGCACAGCGTGCTGCACCCGGCCATGACGACGGCGACCGCGGTCAGCAGCCGGGTGGCGGTGCGCGGGTGCAGCCGTGTCTCGGCGAGCCGGGCGACCGGCCACGCGGACAGGGGCAGCACCAGGGGCAGGAAGACGAAGACGCCCGCGTGCGGTCAGTCCTCCGTACCGCCGGTGTCCGTGCCCGGGATGTCGAGCAGGGCCCGCAGGACCCGCTCGTCACCGGGCGGCAGGGCGGTGACGAAGCTGGCCAGGACCGCCTCACGGTCCCGTTCGCCGTCCAGCAGGCGGCGCATGCGCAGGGCGGCCAGCCGGGCCACGTCGGCCGTCGGCGTCCACAGGAAGGACCGGCCGTGCCGCTCACGGGAGACGACGTCCTTGGCGAGCAGCCTGGTCAGGATGGTGACGACGGTGGTGTAGGCGAGGTCGCCGCCGAGGCGTTCCTGCACCCAGCCCGCGGTGACCGGCCCGTCCGCCTCGCGCAGCGCGCCGAGCACCTGGCCCTCCAGCTCGCCCTGGCCGCGCCGCCGGGCCCGGCCGTCTTCCCGCGCCATCGCCCCGTCCCCTTCTCCCGCGGCTCGCCTCAGACCCGCCCCTTCGGCGTGTCGTCCCACGCTACTTCACCCCTCCGACACCCCTCGGCCACGGCGCCCGCGCCCGTGCGCCGGCCGGCTGAGCACCCTCCCGCGGGCACATAAGCCGGCCGGCTGGATGCCTGGCGGCGGCACAGACCGGCCGACCACGGCGACGACCGCCAGGGCCGGGAGGGCCGCGACGGCCGCGACGGCCGCCAGGGCCGACGGCGGGAGGAAGGCGGCGCCTCCCGCCCGGGCACCCCGTGGGAGGGGCCGGGCGGGAGCGCCGGCCGGAGAGCGGGGTGCGGGCGAGCGCGGGCGGCAGCGGGGCGGACCGAACGGGACGCCGGTGTGCGGGGCGACGCCCACCGAGGGAGGTCGGCGGGCACCGGGGGCCGGCGGACGTGGGCCACGTGGCCAGTGGGCGGGGCGAGTGTCACAGGGGCGGCGGGCGGGCGTGGCATGCTGACGCGATGGCACCTCCCCGTGATGACGCACCGCTCACCGAGCGGGTCGAGGAACTCCTCGCCGCCGGCGGCCCCTTGCCCATCGTCGCGGCCGGCCGGCCCGTGCTGCGGCGCGGCACCGAGCCGTACGACGGTCAGCTCGGTCCCGCGCTGCTGGCCCGGTTCGTCGAGGCGCTGCGCGCCACCATGCACGCGGCCCCCGGCGTGGGGCTGGCCGCGCCGCAGGTCGGCGTGCCGCTCAGGATCGCGGTCATCGAGGATCCGGCGCCGGTACCGGAGGAGATCGCGGTGGCCCGGGGCCGGGTGCCGCAGCCGTTCCGGGTGCTGGTGAACCCGCGGTACGAGCCGGTCGGCACGGTCCGGGCCGCGTTCTTCGAGGGCTGCCTGAGCGTGCCGGGCTGGCAGGCGGTGGTGGCCAGGCACGCCGAGGTGCGGCTGCGCGGCGAGGACGAGCACGGCCGCGCGCTGGACGAGGAGTTCGCGGGCTGGCCCGCCCGGATCGTGCAGCACGAGACGGACCACCTCGACGGCACGCTGTACCTGGACTTGGCGGAGCCGCGGTCCCTGTCGACCAACGAGGCGGTCGCGGCCCTGTGGGGCCGGCCGACACCCGAGGCGGCGGCCGAGGCCCTCGGCTTCGAACTACCCTAGAGCGCCGTTCAGTTGTCCCGGTACGCCTCCAGCAGCCGCAGCCACACCTCGCTCAGCGTCGGGTACGACGGGACGGCGTGCCACAGCCGGCCGACGGGGACGCGGCCCGCCACCGCGACGGTGGCCGAGTGGATGAGTTCACCGACGCCGGGGCCGACGAAGGTGACCCCGCGCACGATCTCGTCCTCCAGGTCCACGACCATGCGGGCGCGGCCCTTGTAGCCCTCGCCGTAGAGGCCGGCCCCGGCGACGGAGGAGAACTCGACGTCGACGGCGCGCACGCGGTGACCGGCCTGTTCCGCCTCGGCGAGGGAGAGTCCGACCGCGGCGGCCTCCGGGTCGGTGAAGACGACCTGGGGTACGGCGTCGTGGTCGGCGGTGGCGGCGTGGGCGCCCCAGGGCTCGTCCCTGAGGGGGCTGCCGGCGGCGCGGGCGGCGATGGCGGCGCCGGCGACGCGGGCCTGGTACTTGCCCTGGTGGGTGAGGAGCGCCCGGTGGTTGACGTCGCCGACCGCGTACAGCCAGTCGGTGCCGGTGACCCGGAGGCTGTCGTCGACGTCCAGCCAGGAGCCGGCTTCCAGGCCGACGGTCTCCAGGCCGAGGTCCTCGGTGCGCGGGGCGCGGCCCGTGGCGAAGAGGATCTCGTCGGCCTCGATGCGGTCACCGGCGGAGGTGACGGCCACGACCGTGCCGTTGTCGCGGGTGACGGACTCCACGGAGGTCCCGGTGCGGACTTCGACGCCCGCCTCGCCGAGGGCCTCGGCGACCAGTTCCCCGGCGAACGGCTCCATGCGGTTCAGCAGGCCCTTGCCGCGGACCAGGAGGGTGACCCGGGAGCCGAGGGCCTGCCAGGCGGTGGCCATCTCGGTGGCGACGACACCGCCGCCGACGACGATCAGCCGGCCGGGGGCCGCCTTGGCGCTGGTCGCCTCCCGGCTGGTCCAGGGCTTGACGTCGGCGAGCCCGGGCAGGTCGGGCAGCTGGGCGCGGGTGCCGGTGGAGACGACGACGGCGTGCCGGGCGGTGAGGGTGGTGACCGTGCCGTCGGGGGCGGTCACGGTGACCGTGCGGGGTCCGGCGAGGCGGCCCTGGCCGCGGTACAGGTCGGCGCCGGTGCCCTCCAGCCAGGCGACCTGGCCGTCGTCCTTCCAGTGGGAGGTGAAGTCGTCCCGGCGGGCCAGCACGGCCGGGGTGTCGAGCGGGCCCCGGACCGCCTGGGCGAGGCCGGGCAGGCGGCGGGCGTCGGCCTGGGCGATGACCGGCCTGAGCAGGGCCTTGCTGGGCATGCAGGCCCAGTACGAGCACTCGCCGCCGAGCAGTTCGCTCTCCACGACCGCGGTGGTGAGGCCGGCCGCGCGGGTACGGTCGGCGACGTTCTCCCCCACCGGGCCGCCCCCGATCACCACGACGTCGTACGCGTTGGATTCCGTTTCCGTCATGGGGTCAGTCTGGTGGGTGGTGTGCTCCGGGGCCACATGGGTACGCGCGCGGAACACAAGGCGTGCACGGGTGGAATAGCCGGACCGGCAGCCGTGTTTGCGTCCTCGGCACACCCCCACACCAGGAAGAGGGAATCACGCCATGAGCAGCACCGTGGAGTTGACCAAGGAGAACTTCGACCAGCTGGTCTCCGAGAACGAGTTCGTTCTCATCGACTTCTGGGCGTCCTGGTGCGGGCCGTGCCGGCAGTTCGCCCCCGTCTACGAGAAGGCCGCCGAGGAGAACCCGGACCTCGTGTTCGGCAAGGTGGACACCGAGGCGCAGCCGGAGCTGGCCTCGGCCTTCGGCATCTCGTCGATCCCGACGCTGATGATCGTCCGTGACCAGGTCGCGGTCTTCTCCCAGCCGGGCGCCCTTCCCGCGCCGGTGCTCGCCGACCTCATCGGGCAGGCCCGTGAGCTCGACATGGACGAGGTGCGCAAGGGCATCGCCGACCAGGAGGGCCAGACCCAGCAGTGACGCGCGGGGGCCGCGGGTGACGGCGGGCGCGGGACCGGCTCAGCTGGACTCGCGCCGCACCACCGAGGCGCCCAGCACGGTGTGCACCTCGGGCTCGCCGCCGGGGTCGCGCACCGCGCGGTCGACCAGTTCGGCGAGATCGCGGCCCGAGGGCAGTTCGATGTGGACCGTGCTGAGCCGGGGCCGCAGCAGCCGGCCGAGCATCAGATCGTCGGCGCCGATCACGGCGACGTCCTCGGGGATGCGTATCCCCTCGTCCTGCAGGGCGCGCATCAGCAGCATCGCGTACTCGTCGTTGTAGGCGAACACCGCGTCCAGAGCCGACGCGCGCCAGCGGGCGGCGAGTTCGGCGGCGGCCTCCTCGGTGTAGGCGAGCGGCAGCTCCGTCACGGTGGCGTCGGTGCCGCGCAGCGCCTCGCGCACTCCGGCGAGCCGGGGCAGTGCGTAGTCCCGGAGACCCGGCTCCCCGGGCAGCACGACACCGACCCGTCGGCGCCCCCGGGCGTACAGGTGGGCGCCCGCGCAGTGGCCCACGGCGTCGTGGTTCATCAGCAGGGCGTGCGCTCCCTCGACGCGGCCGGGGCCGACGGTGACCACGGCCCGGGCGCCGGAGCGCTTGAGGACGGCGACGCCCTGCGGGCCGAGGCCCGCGCCGGGCACCAGTACGGCGACGGGCCGCAGCTCGGCCCAGGCGCGGGCGGCCTCGTCACCGTCAAGGCCCGCACCGCCGTACTGGACGACGGTGTAGTCGAGACGGCCGAGCGCCCACTGGAACTCGCTGAGGAACCTGCCGTAGAGGTGGCCCACCGGGATGGCGGGGGCGGGCATCAGGACCATACGGCTGTGCCCGGCGCGCAGGCTGCGGGCGGCGGCGTGCGGGACGTAGCCCAGTTCGCGGGCGGCCTGGTGCACGCGCTGCCGTGTGGCTTCGCTGATCCGTACCGCGCTGGTGTTGTTGAGCACGTAGGAGACGGTCGCGCGCGAGACTCCGGCCAGGCGGGCCACATCGGTACTGGTGGGCGTGTTCGGTATCTGCACCATGACAGACCGCATCTTGGCAGAGGGCCGCGGGCCGGGGCCGGGCGGGGCGCCGTGGTTCATCGTTCGACGAAGTCGGCCTGCTTCCACGCCCTGAAGCGAACACGTTCTGTCCGAACACGTTCTCTCCGAGCACGTTCTTACGAACACGTTCTTCACGAACTTGTTCGCAACGAACACGTTCGTTAGTGTGGTGGCATGACCGTTGCCCCCCGCTCCCGCCGGGAGCGCCCCGCCAAGCCCGCCCTCACCCGGGAGGGCATCGTCGCCGCCGCCGTCGCGATCCTGCGGACGGAAGGGCTCCGCAAGGTGACGATGCGACGGCTCGCGCAGGAGCTCGACACCGGCCCCGCCTCGCTGTACGTGTACGTCCGCAACACCGACGAGCTGCACGCGGCCGTCCTGGACGAACTGCTCGGCACGGTCGGTCCCGCACCGGCCGAGGGCGGCTGGCGGGAGCGGCTGGAGCGGGTGCTCACCAGCTACACCGCGATGCTCCTGGAGCACCCGTCGCTGGCCCGCTCGGCGCTGACCGCACGGCCGAGCGGCCCGCACTACCTGCGCCTGATCGAAACCCTGCTGGGGCTGCTCGCCGCGGGCGGGGTACCGCGCGCCCAGGCCGCTTGGGGCGTGGACCTGCTGCTCCAGCACGCCACCGCGACCGCCGCCGAGCACGCCGGGGAGGAGTCCCCGGGCGAGTGGCAGGCGGTGGCCCGGGCACTGCGCGACGCACCCGCCACCACTCATCCGCACATCGCCGCCGACGCCGGCGCGCTGCTGTCCGGCACGCCCGAGGCCCGCCTGTCCTGGGCCTTGCGGACGCTGATCAACGGCATCGAGCGGACCGCCGTACCGACCGAAGGCCAGGAGGCCCCATGAGCACCGCACCTCTCCCCCACCACCCCGTCGCCGTCGTCGGCGCGGGCCTCGGCGGGCTCACCCTCGCCCGGGTGCTGCACGTGCACGGCGTCGAGGCCGCGCTGTTCGATCTGGACGGGACGCCGGACGCCCGGGCGCAGGGCGGCATGCTCGACATCCACGACGACTCCGGCCAGGAGGCGCTGCGGGCCGCCGGGCTGCACGAGGAGTTCCTCGCGCGCGTCCACACCGGCGGCCAGGCGGTGCGCGTCCTCGACCGGCGGGGCACCGTGCGGTTCGCGCAGTCCGACGACGGCACCGGCGACCGCCCCGAGATAGACCGGGGGGAACTGCGCGGGCTGCTGCTCGGCTCCCTGCCCGCGGGTACCGTCCGGTGGGGCGCCAAGGTCACGGACGCCCGCCCGCTGGGCGGCGGCCGGCACCGGGTGACGCTCGCGGACGGCACGGAGTTCACCACCGACGTCCTGGTCGGCGCGGACGGCGCCTGGTCGCGGGTGCGCCCGCTCGTGTCCGCCGCGCGGCCCGCGTACACGGGCGTGTCGTTCGTGGAGGCGGACCTGACCGGCGCGGACGTCCGGCACCCCGTGAGCGCGGAGGTGGTCGGCGGCGGCATGCTCTTCGCCCTCGGTCCGGGCCGCGGCTTCCTCGCCCACCGCGAGACCGACGGCAGCCTGCACGTGTACACCGCCGTGGCGGCGCCGGAGGACTGGCTGGACGGCATCGACTTCACGGACACCGAGACGGCGAAGGCGGCCGTACTGAAGGAGTTCGACGGCTGGGACGAGCGGCTGCGGGCGCTGGTCGCCGACGCGGACGGGGCGCTGGTGCCCCGCCGGATCCACGCACTGCCGACGGACCACCGCTGGGACCGGGTGCCCGGGGTCACGCTGCTCGGCGACGCCGCCCATCTGATGTCCCCGTTCGCGGGCGAGGGTGCCAATCTGGCCCTGCTGGACGGCGCCGAACTGGGCCTCGCGCTGGCCGCGCGCCCCCGGGACACCGAGGCCGCGCTGGCCGCCTACGAGGCCCGGATGTTCCCGCGGGCGCAGGCGTCCGCGGTCGACTCCGCCCGCGGCCAGGACCTGCTGTTCGGCGCGGACGCCCCGCTGGGGCTGGTGGAGGTGTTCAGCGGCCGGGGCGACTGACCGGGCACCGGGCGGGCCGGCCGCCGCGCCCGTCCGTCTACTGCGGGGCCTGCGTGCCGGTCACCCGGGCGACCAGGCCGAGCCAGGCGGCCTCCAGCCGCTCCATGGGCATCCCGCGCTGCCGGGTCAGGTGATGGATGAGCGCGGGGTCGAGCGAGGCCAGCAGCGTGTGGGCCAGCAGCTCGCAGTCGGCGTCCGGGAGGATCTGGCGCAGCAGCATCGACACGTGCGTGTGCAGCGACCCGGCCGCGGGGTGGGAGAACCTGCGGGTCGGCTCCGGCTGCGCGGCCAGTTGGAGGTCCAGCTGCTCGGCCGAGCGGTACAGCACCGCCACGCCGAAGGCCCGCAGCCGCTCCAGGGGCGGCGCGTCGGGGCCCAGCGGCGGGGGGCCGCCCAGGAAGTCGGCCTGCAACTGCCTGGCCGAGTGGTCGAGCAGGGCCATCAGCAGCCCGGTGCGGTCGCCGAAGCGGCGGAAGACGGTGCCTTTGCCCACCTGGGCCGCCGCGGCCACCGCCTCCATCGTCACCCCGGCCACCCCGTGCTCGGCGATCAGCCGGGCCGCGGCCTCCAGCAGCCGCGCCCGGTTCCGGGCCGCGTCGGCACGCAGGCACGGCTCGTCGGACGTCGCACCGATCTCCAGCAACGGGGGCGCGCCGAGGGGTTCCTGAGGCTTGGGGAAGGGCGGCAGAGCGCTGGACATGAAGACAGCGTAAAGCATCGGGAACAAAACTGGACCGAGGTCCGCTTATGGTGGTACACACTTAAGCGGACCTCGGTCCGGATCGTGTCACTGAGTTTCATCCCCTTGGAGTTCTCCATGTCTGTTCGCATTCTGGCGCTCGTCGGCAGCCTTCGCGCCGGTTCCCACAACCGCCAGCTCGCCGAGGCCGCCGTGAAGCTCGCACCGGCCGGCGCCGAGGTCGAGCTGTTCGAGGGCCTGGCGGAGGTCCCCTTCTACAACGAGGACATCGACGTGGAGGGCGACGTCCCGGCCGCCGCCGCGAAGCTGCGTGAGGCCGCCCAGGCCGCCGACGCCTTCCTGCTCTTCTCCCCCGAGTACAACGGCACGATCCCGGCCGTGCTGAAGAACGCCATCGACTGGCTGTCCCGCCCGTACGGCGTCGGCGCCTTCGGCGGCAAGCCCGTCGCCGTGGTCGGCACCGCCTTCGGCCAGTACGGGGGCGTGTGGGCCCAGGACGAGGCCCGCAAGGCCGTGGGCATCGCCGGCGGCAAGGTGATCGAGGACATCAAGCTGTCCATCCCCGGCTCCCTGACCCGCTTCGCCGAGACCCACCCGGCCGATGACGCCGAGGTCGCCGCCCAGCTGACCGAGGTCGTGGCCCGCCTGCACGGGAACGTGGGCGCGGCGGCCTGATCCGCACACGTCCCTCGGGGGCCGGAGCCGCCACGGCTCCGGCCCCCACGCATGCCGCCCGCCGCTTCCCGGCCCCCGCGCACCTCTTCCCGGTCCCGCGCATACCGCGCACCTGATCCCGGCCCCCGACCATCCCGCGCGCCCCGTCCGGACCCCACGCAAGCCGCCCGGCACTTCCCGGCCCCACGTACGCCGCGTGCCTCATCCCGGCCCCACGTACGCCGCGCGCCGCTTTCCGGCCCCCGCATGCCGCGCGTCCCATCCCGGCCCCCACGCGTGCCGCGCACCTGGACCCGGTCCCGCGACCCGGCCGGCTCGGCCGCACCGGCTCCGCCTTCCGGACACCGGCCTCACCGGGGGGCGTCTTCGTGCTGTACGGCTCGGTGAGCGGCTGCCGCCCCTCCTGCTGCCGGTCACCCGTCCTCGCGACCCGCTCGGTCCGACCGCGCCCGGAGCGTGCGGCGCGGGCGCGCCCGTGCCGCCGCCGCTGGACGCGGCGGGAGTCCCGTCGGGGTACTGACCGTGCCGGGGCGGGTGCGGCACGTGACGGCCCGGCCGGCCGAGGCCGTGTCCGCTCGTGAGGCCGCGATCACGGGGCGCAGCTCGGGCGGGACGGGGTAGTCGGGACGTGACACGTACAGCCGCCCGGCTCCGGCGCGGCACCGCGACGGGTGTCCCGGTCACGCGCCTCGGCGCACGGCCGGCCCTGCCACGGTGCGCGACCGGCCGCCGGACGACTCCCGGAAGGAGAAGCCATGCCCATGCTCCCGCCGCCGCTCGATCGGGAACTGGCCGCCGCGCTGGAGCAGTTCATGGACGCGATCGGGCCGGGCTTCACGCTGGCCGACCTGCCCGCAGCCCGGCGGAACGCCGCCGTCGAACTGCTCGACCTCACCATGGACGGCGCCTTCGAGACCGAGGACCGCACGGTTCCCGGCCCCGAGGGCGCGCCGGGCGTTCCCCTTCTCGTGTGCCGCCCGTCGGCCGCTCCCACGACGGCGGCCCTGCCGGTGATCTACCACGCGCACGGCGGCGGCCTGATGGCCGGCAGCAACCGGGCCGGCGTGACCGAACCGCTGGCCTGGGCGCGCGAACTCGACGCGGTGGTGGTGTCGGTGGAGTACCGGCTCGCGCCCGAACACCCGTACCCGGCGCCGGTCGAGGACGCGTACGCCGGGCTGCTGTGGGCCGCGGAGCACGCGCGCGAGATCGGCGGGGACCCGGACCGGATCGTCGTCACGGGCTCCAGCGCGGGCGGTGGTCTCGCCGCGGCGCTCACCCTGCTCAGCCGCGACCGGCAGGGTCCGCGCCCGCTCGGCCAGCTGCTGATGTACCCGATGCTGGACGACCGCAACAACAGCGTCTCCAGCCGTCAGATGGCCGGTTCGGGCCTGTGGGACCGCACCGCCAACGAGACCGCCTGGACGGCCCTGCTCGGCGACCGCCGGGGCGGTCCCGGCGTCCCGCCGTACGCGGCCCCCGCCCGCGCCACCGACCTGTCCGGTCTGCCGCCGGCCTTCCTGGACGTCGGCTCCGCGGAGACCTTCCGGGACGAGGTGGTCGGCTACGCGTCCCGCATCTGGCAGGCGGGCGGTGTCGCCGAACTGCACGTCTGGCCGGGCGGCTGCCATGGGTTCGACGCCCTCGCCCCGGAGGCGGCACTGTCCCGTACGGCCCGCGCGGCACGGGTGGCATGGCTCCGGCGGCTGCTGGCGGAGTGAGGCCGCCGGCTCCCGTACCGCCTCCTCCACGACACCTGCGCGGAAACCGTATGCGCGGCCACGTCCGGACGTTACCGTTCGGTAGACATCGTGCCCGGAGCCTCCCGGAGGTGCTCGCCCATGACGCCCGACCGTGCCGCAGGCCTCGCGGAGACCCGACGCGCCCTGGCCGAGGGGGAGGTGACCTCCCGCGCCTCGGTGGCCGACGCCCTGGCCCGGATCGAGGCCACGCAGCCCACCCTGAACGCCTTCCGGATCGTCCGCGCCGAGGCGGCCCTGGCCGAAGCCGAGGCCGCCGACCGGGAGTTGGCCGCGGGTGGGCGGCGCCCGCTGCTCGGGGTGCCGGTGGCGGTGAAGGACGACATGGACGTGGCGGGCGAGCCGACGGCGTTCGGCTGCTCGGGGGAGTTTCCGCCGGCGGCCGAGGACGGGGAGGCGGTACGGCGGCTGCGCGCGGCCGGCGCGGTGATCGTCGGCAAGACCAACACCTGTGAGCTGGGACAGTGGCCGTTCACCGAGGGGCCGGCGTTCGGCGAGACCCGCAACCCCTGGGACACCGCGTACACGCCCGGCGGGTCCTCCGGCGGTTCGGCCGCCGCCGTCGCCGCCGGGCTGGTCCCGGCCGCGCTCGGCTCCGACGGCGCCGGTTCGGTGCGCATCCCGGCCTCCTGGACCCATCTGATCGGCATCAAGCCGCAGCGCGGCCGGATCTCGACCTGGCCGCGCGGCGAGTCGTTCCACGGCATCACGGTGAACGGCACCCTCGCCCGTACGGTCGCCGACGCGGCCCTGCTGCTGGACGCGGCGAGCGGCAACCACGAGCGGGACCCGCACCGGCCGCCGGCCCTGACGGTGGCGGACGCGGTCGGCCGCGACCCGGGCCGGCTGCGGGTCGCACTGGCCCTGAAGCCGCCGTTCACCGCCGTGCCCGCCCGGCTGCACCCGGAGATCCGCGCCAGGGTCGTCGAACTCGCCGAGCGGATGGCGGGGTTGGGCCACGTCGTCGAGGAGGCGGATCCGCCGTACGGGCAGATCGGGCTGGCCTTCCTGCCCCGGGCCACCGCCGGGATCGCCGAACGGGCCCGCGAGGCCCCCGACCCCGCGCTGCTCGACCCGCGCACCCGGGAGGCGGCCCGGCTCGGCCGGCTGCTGGGCGGGGCCCCGCTGCGGGCGGCCCGGCGCGCGGAGGCGGTGCTGCACCGGCGCATCGGCACGTTCTTCCGGTCGTACGACGTGATCCTGGCACCGACGACGGCGACGCCCCCGCCGCGGATCGGCGCTTTCCAGAAGCTCGGCGGGATGGCCACGGACCGTGCCATCATCGCCGCCTGCCCGTACGCCTGGCCGTGGAACGTGCTGGGCTGGCCGGGGGTGAACGTGCCCGCCGGGTTCGTCGGGCCGGGGCTGCCGGTGGGCGCCCAGCTGCTCGGCCCGGCCGACAGCGAACCGCTCCTGGTGTCGCTGGCCGCGCAGTTGGAGGCGGAGCTGCGCTGGCACGAGCGGTGGCCGCCGGGGCACCGGACGGAGTCGGCGAAGGCCGGCTGAGACGCCGGCTCCGTCCATCGCGCGCCGCGCGCCGCGCGATGAACGGCGCGTGGTGTGAGAGCAGTCGGCGATCTTGGGCAGTCGTAGACAGGTGATCTTCGTTGTCACCGTCCGCGAGGAGGCCCGCATGACCATACCCGTGCGCCCGGTTCGGCGTCCGGAGCGCCACCGGCGCTTCGACCTGGGCACCACCACGATGTTCTTCCTGCTGCTCGCGATCATCCTCTGCGTCGTCGCGTTCCTCGCCCGCACGGCGGTGGGCATCGTGGAACGCCGGCCGCCCTGGGCCGTGGTACTGGTGGTCCTCGGCGTGGCCGGCGCACTGAAGTTCCGTTCCGGGTGGCGCCGCCGCACCGCCGGGAGATACGCGCGCAGGGCCGCTCTGGCTCTGGAGGAAGCGGCCGAGAAGGCGTCCGACAGTCTCCGCCTCACGGCGGCGGACGAAGCGGTCGCCGTCGCGGGTGCCGGTGCGATGGGCGGGCCGATCGGCGCCACCGCGCCCGCGGGCCCCGGTCCCGGCCGCGCCCCCGCCGACGTGCTCCCTCCGGAACCGGTCCAGGACACCGTGCCGTTGGCCCCGTGCTGCGAGGGGCTGGACACCTGCCCCGACCACGGAGCCGACTACGCCGAACTCGATCCGGACGGTTTCGAGCAGGCCGTGGCGGAGCTGTGTCTCCACCACGGCTGCCGGGAGGCGGAAGTCGTGGGCGGCGCCGGGGATCTGGGGGCCGACGTCGTCGCGGTCACCGGGGACGGGCGGCGCGTGGTCATCCAGTGCAAGCAGTACGGTGACGCCCACAAGGTCGGCTCACAGGACATGCAGCGCTTCGGGGGCACCTGCTTCACCATCCACGAGGCGGACGTCGCGGCGGTCGTCACCACGAGCGACTTCACGGCGCCCGCGCTGGAGTACGCGCGTCAGTGCGGGATCGTCTGCGTGAACGGCGACGCGCTGGACGCCTGGCGCGAGGGCACCGGCCCCGGCCCCTGGGACGGGGCGGCCATCGCGCTCTGAGTCACGGCGGCAGGCCCCTACTCTGTTCCCATGGACGACGCGTCGATGGTCGGGCTGATGGGGCGGGTGACGGGGACGGTCGGGCCCGGTCTGGTCGGTGAGGTGATCGTACGGGTGCGCGGCGGCGCCGAGCACTTCCTCGCCCACCCGGCGGACGGCGCGTCCCGGATCGCCACCGGAACGGTGGTGATGGTGATGGAGCATCTGCCGCCGAGGACCGTCTACGTCACGGCGGCGTACGACAGTTGAGCCCGCTGCGCCCCAGGTGAGAGTGGTATGCGTCAAGATTGCGACAAGGATCCGTCAGCGTCTTCACCCGGGGCCCGGGCAGGCGCACACTCCCTTCGTTCGGTGCCGAAAGGGCACCATGCAAAGGGGGCGTATGCCGATGATGGTCGGCGTCGTTGCGGGGGCGGTCGTCGTGGCCGTTCTCGTCCTGATCGGTCTGTTCAAGATGATGTGGCGGGTCGCCGAGCCGAATGAGGCGCTCGTCATCTCCGGGTCCAGGCACCGCACGGAAGGCATCGAGGAGGGCCTGGGCTTCCGCATCGTCACCGGGCGGGGCACGCTCGTGCTGCCCGGTGTGCAGGCGGTGCGCAAGCTGTCGCTGGACCTGAACGAGACCGATCTGCACGTGGACTGCGTGACGCACCAGGGCATTCCGCTGAAGGTGCGGGGCGTGGTCATCTTCAAGGTGGGCGACGACTTCGTGTCGATCGCGAACGCGGCCCGCCGGTTCCTGGACCAGCAGAAGCTGATGTCGGAGCGGGTGCACAACGTCTTCGCCGGCCACCTGCGGTCCATCGTGGGCGGGTTGACGGTCGAGGACATGATCCGCGACCGGGAGAAGCTGACCGGGCAGACCCGGGCGGCCTGTGGCACGGAGATGGAGAAGCTCGGTCTGATCGTGGACTCGTTGCAGATCCACGAGATCGAGGACCCGACCGGCTACATCCAGAACCTGGCGATGCCGCACGCGGCGGCCGTCCAGCGGGACGCGCGCATCGCGCAGGCGGAGGCCAACCGCCTGGCCACCGAGGCCGAGCAGCAGTCGTTCGCGCGGATGGCGGAGGCCACCCGGGACAGCGAGATCCTGCAGGCCGGCTACCAGGCCGAGCGGGACAAGGCGGCGGCCAAGGCCCAGCAGGCCGGTCCGCTCGCGGCTGCCGCGTCCCGGCAGGAGGTCGTCGTACAGGAGACGCGGGTCGCCGAGCTGGAGGCGCACCGGCGTGAGCAGCAGCTCCAGGCGGACGTCCGCAAGCCGGCGGACGCCAAGGCGTACGAGAAGCGGACCCTGGCCGAGGCCGAGCGCGACGCGCGGATCTCGGCGGCCCAGGCCAAGGCGAAGGAGACGGAGCTCGCCGCCGCGGCCGAGGCGACCCGGGTGAAGGCCGCCGCGGCGGCCGAGGCCGAGGCGACCACGACCCGCGGTACGGCGAGCGCCGCCGCCACCCGGGCCACCGGTGAGGCCGAGGCGGCCGCCGCGCAGGCGAGGGGTCTGGCGGAGGCCGAGGCGACCCGGGCGCAGGGCCTGGCGGAGGCGGAGGCCATCAAGGCCCGGGCCGCGGCGCTCGCGGAGAACCAGGAGGCGGTCGTCGCCCAGCAACTGGCCGAGAAGTGGCCGGAGATCGTCCAGGCCGGCGCGGCCGCGTTCGGCAACGTCGACAACATGGTGCTCCTCAACGGTGCCGACGGCATGGGCGAGATGTTCGCCAAGGCGCTCACCATGGGCGGCACGGGTCTGGGCCTCGCCCGGAAGCTGCTCGCCTCGATGGGCGACAACGGGCAGCCCGTGAACGGCACCTCGCCCTCGCTCAACGGAGTGGTGGCTCCCCCGCCGCAGAAGGTGACGGTGGATCAGGAAGGCTGACCGGGACCGTCGTCCGCACGGCCGGGGTCGCCCGCCAGGGGCCCCGGCCGTGCGTGCGTACCGGCCGGGCGACCGCCTCCCGCTTCGAGCGCCGGGATGGCGGGGACTAGGGTGCTTTCCGTGAGCACGTCCACCGAAGAGAACGTCCCCGGCCGGCACGGTCCCCACGCCACCACGCAGGCGGACCCGCACGAGGTCGGCCGGGTGCGCACCGAGTACTCCCCGGCCCGTGACGGCGACCCCGACCCCGGCGAGATCGTGTGGACCTGGGTGCCGTTCGAGGAGAACGACGGCCGGGGCAAGGACCGTCCGGTGCTGGTCGTGGCCCGGGAGGCGGCCGGCACCTTCCTCGCCGTACAGCTGTCGAGCAAGCGGCACGACGGTGACCGGGAGTGGGTGGGGATCGGCAGCGGGCCGTGGGACCGGTCGGGCCGGGACTCGTGGGTGGACGTGGACCGGGTGCTGCGGCTGCATGAGCGGGGCATGCGCCGGGAGGCGTGCGCGCTGGACCGCATGCGCTTCGACCTGGTCCGGCAGCGGCTGCGCGAGCGTTACGGCTGGACCTGACCGACTCGCGCCCGCCGGCCCGCCTCAGCCCTCCGCGACCGCCCGTGCCACGGTAGCCGCAGGCCGTCGGCCGTCTCCGGGACACGTTCGCCGCGCACCGCCAGGACGCGTTCGCCGCGCACCCCCAGAGCGCGTTCGCCGCGTACCGCCAGAGCGCGTTCGCCGCGTGCCGTCGAGGGCGCCGGACGGTTCGGCGGCCCGCTCGGGCGCCGTACGCCGTGTCACGCCCGCGTGGGGCGGCCCCCGGCCACGATCCGTTCCGTCTCCGCGGCCGTCCCGCGCAGGCGCGCGCCCGCGGCGCCACCCCCGTGGGCGCCGCGACCACGCCCTGCGCGGTCCCCCGTCGTGCTCATGTACGCATCGTGGGTGATGCTGGTGGTGCGGTGCAACGGAGTTTCCCGCCCCCGGAACGGCCCGGGAACGCACAGGGAAACGGAGGTGACGGAGCCGGAACGTCCGGACGGGCACCCTTGTGCGATTCCTGGGAAAGGTCTTGGGTGGGACGAGTGCCGGCCCGGCGGACGCACCGGGCCGGTGGCATGGTGGAACCTCAGGAGGAGATCCCGACATGTCGGATACGCACAGTGACGGTGGTGACTGTACGCGACACCGCACCGCCGTCACCGAGGCCGAGGTGGAGGCCCTGGTCCGGGGCATCTGCTTCAAGACCGGCCCGCCGCGCACGCTCGGTGTCGAGCTGGAGTGGCTCGTCCACTCGCGGGAGCTGCCACAGCTCCCGGTCACACCCGAACAGCTCGAAGCGGTCTACGCAACGCTGCGGGCCGTGCCCCTGGTATCGGCGCTCACCGTCGAACCCGGCGGCCAGCTGGAGCTGAGCTCCCAGCCCGCGGCCTCCCTCATGGAGTGCGTGGAGACCGTCTCCGCCGATTTGGACACCGTCCGGGCCGTCCTGGCCGAGGACGGACTGTGCCTCACCGGCATCGGTCACGACCCCTGGCACACGCCCCGCAGATTCCTGCGCGAGCCGCGTTACGACGCCATGGAGGCCTGCCTGGACCGCACCGGTCCGGCCGGCCGGCACATGATGTGCACCTCGGCCTCCGTGCAGGTGTGCGTGGACGCCGGCCACGAGGAGCCCGGCCCGCTGGGGCACGCCCGGCGCTGGTGGCTGGCGCACCAGCTGGGCGCCGTTCTGGTGGCCGCGTTCGCCAACTCGCCGCTGCTCGGCCTGCGGCCCACGGGCTGGCAGTCCACCCGCCAGCTGATGTGGATGGAGATCGGTGCCGGCCGGGCCGGCGGTCCGTCGCTGGACGGCGAACCACGGGCCGCGTGGGCCCGGCACGTGCTGGACTCGCCGGTGATGTGCGTGCGCCGCGACAGCGGTCCCTGGGAGGTGCCCGAGGGGCTCACCTTCCGGGAGTGGACCCGTTCCCGGTCGCTCGGTCCGCCCACCCGGGCGGACCTCGACTACCACCTGACCACGCTGTTCCCGCCGGTCCGGCCGCGCGGCCACATGGAGCTGCGGATGATCGACGCGCAGCCCGGCGAGGACGGCTGGCTCGTGCCGCTCGCGGTGACGGCGGCGCTGTTCGACGACCCGGAGGCGGCCGAGTCCGCGTACCGGACCGTGAAACCGCTCGCCGAGCGGGCCCTGAACCTGCCCGCCCCGCACAACCCGCTGTGGGTCGACGCGGCGCGGCACGGGCTCGCCGACCCGGAGCTGCGCGAGGCCGCCGACAGCTGCTTCGCGGCGGCCCTGGAGGCGCTGCCCCGGCTCGGCGCCGACACGCGGGTCACCGACGCCGTGGCCGCGTACCGGGACCGCTACGTCGCCCGGGGCCGCTGCCCGGCCGACGACCTGCTCGACCGGCTGCCCACTCTGGATCCGCACCGGTCCCGGCCCGGTACGACCAGGGGCACGACCGCCCACGGGAGGAAGGACATCCGCACATGACCGCCCCGGAGACCGAGCCCACGACCACCGAGACGGACACCGAGGCCCTGCGGAACCGCGCGCTGGCCTCCCTCACCACCGCCCGGGACCGCACCACGCTGCTGACCAGCTGTGTCGACGGACCCGATCTCACCGCCCAGCACTCCCCGCTGATGTCCCCGCTGGTGTGGGACCTGGCGCACATCGGCAACCAGGAGGAGCTGTGGCTGCTCCGGACGGTCGGCGGCCGGGAGGCGATGCGGCCCGAGATCGACGGCCTGTACGACGCCTTCGAGCATCCGCGCGCGGAGCGCCCCAAGCTGCCGCTGCTGCCGCCCGACGAGGCCCGCCGGTACGCGGCCGAGGTGCGCGGCCGCGTGACGGACCTGCTGGAGGGCGCGGACTTCCACGGCACCCGGCTGACCGAGGCCGGTTTCGCCTTCGGGATGATCGCCCAGCACGAACAGCAGCACGACGAGACCATGCTGATAACCCATCAGCTCAGAAAGGGTCCGCAGGCCCTGACCGCACCCGACCCGGAACCGGCCCCGCCGTTCACCGGTCCGGCCGAAGTCCTCGTCCCCGGCGGCCCGTTCACGATGGGCACCTCCGGTGAGCCCTGGGCGCTGGACAACGAACGCCCGGCGCACCCGCGGGAGGTGGAGCCGTTCTGGATGGACACCACGCCGGTGACGAACGCGGCGTACCAGGCGTTCATCGAGGACGGCGGCTACGACACCGAGCGCTGGTGGGCACCGGCGGGCTGGGCGCACATCAGGCAGCACGCCGTCTCCGCGCCGCTGTTCTGGCAGCGGGACGGCGGGCAATGGCTCCGGCGGCGGTTCGGGATCACCGAGCCCGTTCCGCCGGACGAGCCGGTGCTGCACGTGTGCTGGTACGAGGCGGACGCCTACGCCCGCTGGGCCGGGCGGCGGCTGCCCACCGAGACGGAGTGGGAGAAGGCGGCCCGCTTCGACCCGGCCAGCGGCCGTTCCCGGCGCTACCCGTGGGGTGACGCCGACCCGGCGCCCGAGCACGCCAACCTCGGTCAGCGGCACCTCGGGCCCGCCCCGGCCGGCAGCTACCCGGCCGGTGAGTCGCCCCACGGCATACGGCAGTTGATCGGTGACGTGTGGGAGTGGACGGCGAGCGACTTCCTGCCGTACCCGGGCTTCCGGGCCTTCCCGTACAAGGAGTACTCGGAGGTCTTCTTCGGCCCCGAGTACAAGGTGCTGCGCGGCGGCTCGTTCGCCGTGGACCCGGTGGCCTGCCGGGGCACGTTCCGCAACTGGGACTACCCGATCCGCCGGCAGATCTTCTGCGGGTTCCGCACCGCCCGCTCCGAGGCCGTCTGATGTGCCGTCACCTCGCCTACGTGGGGCCCGAGGAGCCGCTCGGACGGCTCCTCGTGGAGCCACCGCACAGTCTGTTCCGCCAGTCGTGGGCACCGCGCCGGCAGCGGTACGGCACGGTCAACGCCGACGGCTTCGGGGTGGGCTGGTACGCGCCCGGGGATCCGGTGCCGGCCCGCTACCGGCGGGCCGGGCCGATCTGGGCCGACCTGTCCTTCGCCGACCTGGCGCGGGTGGTGCGCGCGGGCACCGTGCTCGCGGCGGTCCGGGACGCGACCCTCGCGGGGGCGGACGCCGAGGCCGCGGCGGCACCGTTCGCGGCCGGGCGGTGGCTGTTCAGCCACAACGGCGCGGTCGCGGGCTGGCCGGACTCGGCGGCCCACCTGGTGTCCGCGCTGCCCCCGGTCGACCTGCTGTCGCTGCAGGCCCGCAACGACTCGGCGTTCGTCTGGGCGCTGGTCCTGCACCGGCTGCGCAGCGGCGACACGCCGGCCCAGGCCCTGGGCGAACCGGTCCGCCTGCTGGCCCGTGCGGCGCCCGCCTCCCGTCTCAACCTGCTGCTGACCGACGGGGAGACGATCGCCGCCACCGCCTGGGGCGACTCCCTCTGGTACCGCACCGAGCCCGGCCGGGGCACCGTCGTCGCCTCCGAGCCGTACGACGACGACCCGCTCTGGCAGGAGGTCCCCGACCGTACCGTGCTCACCGCGAGCCGCACCGGTGTGCTGCTCGCCCCGCTGGAGGATCCGGCGGCCTCCCCCACTCCCGGCTCCGCCCGAGCGGGGTCCCCATCAGCGAAGGAGCCCTGCCATTGAGTCCCCTGCACGTCACCCGCACGCTCCCCGAGGACGCGACGGACGCCGCGCTGCGCGCCGACGTCCTCGGCGGCCTCACCGTCACGCCCAAGTGGCTGCCGCCCAAGTGGTTCTACGACGCCCGCGGCAGCGAGCTGTTCGAGCAGATCACCGAACTGCCCGAGTACTACCCCACGCGGGCCGAGCGGGAGATCCTCGCCGCCCGGTCCGGTGAGATCGCCGCCGCCAGCGGCGCCCGCACCCTGGTGGAACTGGGCTCGGGCTCCTCGGAGAAGACCCGCTATCTGATCGGGGCACTCACCTCGCTGGCCGCCTACGTCCCCGTGGACGTCAGTGAGAGCGCCCTCACCCAGGCCGGGCAGGCCCTCGTCGCGGAACGCCCGGACCTGGACGTGCACGCCCTGATCGCCGACTTCACCGCCCCGATGACCCTGCCCGCCACGCCCGGCCCGCGCCTGGTGGCGTTCCTCGGCGGCACGCTCGGCAACCTGCTGCCCGCCGAGCGCGCCCGGTTCCTGGCCTCCGTGCGCTCGCTGCTCGCCCCGGGCGACGGGCTCCTGCTCGGCACGGACCTGGTCAAGGACGAGCGGGTGCTGGTCCGGGCGTACGACGACGCGGCCGGGGTGACGGCCGCGTTCAACAAGAACGTGCTGGCCGTGGTCGACCGCGAGCTGGGCGCCGACTTCGACCTGGACGCGTTCGACCACGTGGCCCTGTGGGACGCGGAGCGGGAGTGGATCGAGATGCGGCTGCGCTCCCGCACCGCCCAGACCGTGAAGGTGCCCGCGCTGGACCTCGCCGTGGACTTCGCGGCGGGCGAGGAGCTGCGCACCGAGGTGTCGGCCAAGTTCCGGCGTGCGGGCGTCACGTCGGAACTGGCGGCGGCCGGCCTTGAGCTGACCCACTGGTGGACGGACGCGCAGGACCGCTTCGCACTGTCGCTGAGCGTGGTGCGGTGAGCCGAGAACGGCCGCTCAGCCGAGGTCCGGGGTGAGCACACGGCCGCTCAGCCCAGGTCCGGGGCGAGCGCCTCGGTGATCTTCCGTGAGGCGCGGCGCGCCTCGGTCGCCGGGTCCGCGCCGCCCAGCACCCGGGTCATGTACTCCTTGATCGGGTTGTCGGCCTCGACGTCGGCCCACTGAGGGGTGCTGGGGGTCGCCCGGCCGTGTGCCGCGCCCGCGGCCATGGCGGCGACCCCCTCCTCGCTCGCGACGGCGCCGGCCAGCGTGGTCTTGTTGGGCACGTAGTTCATCGTGCGGGCCAGTTCGGTGTCCCACTTGGCGTCGGTGAGCGCCCCGACGACGGTGGTCGCGGCGAACTGGTCGTCGGTGTTCTGCGGGACGACCAGGTCGGAGCCGCCGGTGAAGACGGTGCCGGGCCGCCCGGCCGTGCGCCCGGGCACGGGGAAGTAGCCGAGCTTGTCCTTCAGGCGCGGGTTCTCCTGGACGATCGACTGCGTGAGCCCGGGTACGGCGATGATCTGGGCGACCTTCCCGGCGGCGAACACCCCGGCCTGGGGCGGGTGTTGTTCGTCGGCGTCCACGGGGCCCCGGCCCAGGGCCTGGAGCCGCCGGTAGAAGTCCATGCCGCGCAGCGCGGCCGGGGTGTCCAGGGTGCCCTGCCACTCGTGGTCCTTCTCCCGGGCGAGGTCGCCGCCCTCGTCCCAGATGAAGCCCGACAGCGTGTACCAGTCCTGACCGGCGAGGTAGATGCCCTGGTTGCCGTCGGAGTCGAGCTTCTCGGTGTCGTCGAGCCACGCGTCGCGGGTCTTCGGCGGGCTGGTGATGCCGGCCTGCTCGAACAGGTCCTTGCGGTAGATGACGACCCGGTTGGCCGCGTACCAGGGGATGCCGTACTGCTTGTTGCCGTCCTTGCCGGGCTGGGCGAGGCCGGGCAGCCACTTCTCCTTGTCCCAGTCCCGCATGGACTCCAGGGTGAGGTCCACGAGCCGGCCGCCGTCGGCGTACAGCGGCACCTGGGTGTTGCCGACCTCGATGACGTCCGGGCCGTCGGCGGAGCGCGTCTTGAGCGCGGTGCGGACCTTCTCCACGATGCCGGTCCACTCCTGGATGCGGAAGTCGAGGCGCAGGTCGTCGTGGGTGCGTTCGAAGTCCTCGGTGAACCGGTCCAGGAACTCCTTGGAGGCGCTGTCCTTCATCAGCCACACGGTGACGGTCTTGCGCCCGTGGTCGCCGGGAAGCATCCCGCAGGCGCTGACGAGGGAGCCGGTGACACAGATGAGGGCGAGCAGGCGACGTCTCACGAGGGGTCCTGTTCTGTCTGGCAGAGGTGCTGGGACAGGGGTGGGGGCCCGGCGTGGGGGGACGAGCGGGGAGCTCATACGGGTGTGCTGGGATTTTGGTATGGACCAATGCGGAGGTCAAGCGCTCCTGGCCAGGCGCTCCCGGCCGCGGGCCCGCGACGCCGTGCGGACGGAGCGCGGATACGGCACGGTGGAGTACGGCGCGACACGAGAGGAGCACCCGCATGTCGAACCACACCTACCGGGTCACCGAGATCGTCGGTACCTCGCACGAGGGCGTCGACCAGGCCATCCGCAACGCCATCGCCCGTGCCGACCAGACGCTGCGCAACCTGGACTGGTTCGAGGTGACCCAGGTCCGCGGCCAGATCGAGAACGGCCGGATCGAGCACTACCAGGTAGGACTGAAGGTCGGCTTCCGCATCGAGGACGGCGACTGAGCCGCCCGCCCCGGCGCCGGTCCCCCGTCCGGTGTCAGGTACGCCCCTCCCGCTCCTGTGCCTCCTCCAGCGCGGCCGACCGCACGGCCCAGCGGGCCCGGACGACGGTGAACCCGGCGCGCTCGGCGTCGTCGCACACCAGCTCGTCGTCGTCCACGAGCATCCGGACCTCACCGTCCCGGGCGAGCCGTCGCAGGATCTCCAGCTTGGTGGTCCGGGCCGGCCTGCGGTCGGCGTTGCCCCGCATGTACAACCGTCCCTCGGGCAGCCCATGGGCCGCCAGCCACTCCAGCGTGTCCCGGCGGCACCGCTCGGGACGGCCGGAGAGGTAGACGACCTCGCAGGCGCGGGCGCTCTCCACGGCCAGCGCGACGCCCTCGGCGAGCGGCGGGTCCTGCGGTGCGGCGGCGAAGAACGCGTTCCAGTCCCGCGGCCGGCCCGCCAGGAAGTGCTGCCGGTGGGCGGTGTCGGCCAGCGTGTTGTCCAGGTCGAACACGGCGATCGGACGCCGGCTGCTGTCGGTCACCCCGCCACCCTAGGGCCTCCCGTTCGGATCACGCCGGGCTCGCGGGCCCGGCACCGCGCCCCGCCGTGCGCCCCCCGGTGCCGAAGCCGTCCCACGGTGGCGGGACCGCACGCACCCGCGCGCCGGCCGGACCGGGACCGCGGGAATCCCCGGCCGGTGAGGGCGTTGAACCCTTCGTGAGCAGCACAGTGATCACCTCGACCCGGTTCTCCGTCCTCGACCGCTCCCGCACCCGCGAGGGCCGCCCGCCCGGCGAGGCGCTGCGGGACACCGTCGCGCTGGCCCGGGAGGCCGAGGCGCTCGGCTACCACCGGTTCTGGGTGTCCGAGCACCACGGGGTGCCCGGCGTCGCCGGCTCCGCGCCGACCGTGCTGGCCGCCGCTGTCGCCTCGGCCACCCGCACCATCCGGGTCGGCACCGGCGGGGTCATGCTGCCCAACCACCGGTCCCTCGTCGTGGCCGAGCAGTTCGGGGTGCTGGAGGCACTGTTCCCGGGGCGTATCGACATGGGCCTCGGCCGCTCCGTGGGTTTCACGGACGGGGTGCGCAGGGCGCTCGGCCGGGACAAGGGGGACGCCGAGGACTTCGCGGCACAGCTCGGCGAGCTGCTGGAGTGGTTCGGCGGCGGCTCCCCGACCGGGGTGCACGCGCGCCCGTCGGAGGGCCTGACGGTGCCGCCGTTCGTGCTGGCCATGGGCGAGGGCGCGCGGATCGCCGCCCGCGCCGGCCTGCCCATGGTCATCGGCGACCTGCGCAACCGCGAGAAGCTGCTGCGTGGCATCGACCAGTACCGCTCCCTGTTCCGCCCGTCGCCCTGGGCGGCCGAACCGTACGTCGTGATCTCCGGCACGGTCGCGGTCGCCGGCAGCGAGGCCGGGGCCCGCCGGCTGCTGGTTCCCGAGGCCTGGTCCATGGCGTACTCCCGCACCCACGGCACCTTCCCGCCGCTCGCCCCCGCCGAGGCGGTGGAGGCCCGCACGATGACGGCGAGGGAGCGCGACCTCTACGAGTCGGGACTCGCCGGGCACCTCGCCGGGACCGCGGAACAGGTCGCCCGGGAACTGGAGACGGTGCTGAGGGAGACCGGCGCCGAGGAGGTGCTCGTCACCACCAGCGGCTACGACCGTACGGCCCTGCTGGACTCGCACCGGCGGCTCGCCGCGCTCTTCGCGCCCGGCCGGTGAGCTGGCCGAGATGCGGACCCGGCGCCGTCAGGTGAACCTGGGAGGACGGATTCCGAGCGACGAGGAGGGCTCCCATGTCCATCATGGGCAAGATCAAGGACATGCTCAAGGGCCATGAGGGCGCGGCCGACAAGGGCATCGACAAGGGCGGGGACTATCTCGACCAGCGGACCGGGAACAAGTACCAGTCCCAGGTCGACACCGGTCAGGACAAGCTGAGGGACGAGTTCGGGACCCGGCAGGACCGGGGCAACCCCCCGCAGTCGTAGCGGTCGGGGGCGGCTAGAGTTTCTCCCCGATGCCCAGCCCCCATGACCCGTACATCCGCGTCCGCGGCGCCCGCGAGCACAACCTCAAGGGCGTCGACGTGGACATCCCCCGGGACGTACTGGCCGTGTTCACCGGCGTCTCCGGCTCGGGCAAGTCCTCCCTGGCGTTCGGCACGGTCTACGCCGAGGCCCAGCGACGGTACTTCGAGTCGGTCGCCCCGTACGCGCGCAGGCTGATCCACCAGGTCGGGGCGCCCAAGGTGGGCGAGATCACCGGTCTGCCGCCCGCGGTCTCGCTCCAGCAGCGCCGCTCGGCCCCCACCTCGCGCTCCTCGGTGGGCACGGTCACCAACCTGTCCAATTCGCTGCGCATGCTGTTCTCCCGCGCCGGGACGTACCCGCCCGGCGCCGGACGGCTCGACTCGGACGCGTTCTCACCGAACACGGCGGCCGGCGCCTGCCCCGAGTGCCACGGCCTGGGACAGGTGCACGAGACCACCGAGGAACTGCTCGTCCCGGACCCGTCGCTGTCCGTCCGCGAGGGCGCCGTCGCGGCCTGGCCGGGCGCCTGGCAGGGCAAGAACCTGCGGGACATCCTCGACACGCTGGGGTACGACATCGACCGGCCGTGGCGCGAGCTGCCCGCCGGGCAGCGCGAGTGGATCCTGTTCACCGACGAGCAGCCGGTCGTCACCGTCCACCCCGTCCGCGACGCCGACCGCATCCAACGGCCCTATCAGGGCACGTACATGAGCGCCCGCCGGTATGTGCTCAAGACGTTCTCCGACACCAGGTCGGCCACCCTGAGGGCCAAGGCGGAACGCTTCCTGACCAGCGCGCCCTGCCCGGCCTGCGGGGGCAGCCGGCTGCGGCCCGAGGCGCTCGCGGTGACCTTCGGCGGCCGGACCGTCGCCGAGCTGGCCGCGCTCCCGCTGACCGACCTCGCGGGGCTGCCCGACGGCGACACCGAGACCGCCCGGGTGCTCACCGCCGACCTGAGGTCGCGGATCGCGCCGGTGGTCGAGCTGGGGCTCGGCTATCTGAGCATGGACCGGCCCACCCCCACCCTCTCGGCGGGCGAGCTGCAACGGCTGCGGCTGGCCACCCAGTTGCGCTCCGGACTGTTCGGCGTGGTGTACGTGCTCGACGAGCCGTCCGCCGGACTGCACCCGGCGGACACCGAGGCACTGCTGACGGTGCTGGACCGGCTGAAGGCCGCGGGCAACTCGGTGTTCGTCGTGGAGCATCACCTGGAGGTGGTGCGCGGGGCGGACTGGCTGGTGGAGGTGGGCCCGGGCGCCGGCGAGCACGGCGGGCGGGTGCTGTACAGCGGGCCGGTCGCCGAGCTGGCCTCGGTGGAGGAGTCGGCGACGGCCGCGTACCTCTTCGACGAGTCACCCGGCCCGGCGCGGACCGTCCGGGAGCCGCGCGGCTGGCTGACGGTCGGTCCGGTGACCCGGCACAATCTGCGCGCGGTGACGGCCCGGTTCCCGCTCGGCGCGTTCACCGCCGTCACCGGGGTCTCCGGATCCGGCAAGTCCACGCTCGTCGGTGAGTTGACGCAGGAGGTGGCGGGCGTGGGGCGGCTGGTGCGGGTCGACCAGAAGCCCATCGGGCGCACCCCGCGCTCCAACCTCGCGACCTACACGGGCCTGTTCGACATCGTACGGAAGGTGTTCGCAGGCACGGAGGAGGCGCGGGCGCGCGGGTACGGGGTCGGGCGGTTCTCCTTCAACGTGGCGGGAGGCCGCTGCGAGACCTGCCAGGGTGAGGGGTTCATCAGTGTGGAGCTGCTGTTCCTGCCGAGCACGTACGCGCCCTGTCCGGACTGCGCGGGCGCCCGCTACAACCCCGAGACGCTCGAAGTGGCCTACCGGGGGCGGAACATCGCCGAGGTGCTGGACCTGACCGTGGAGGCCGCCGCGGAGTTCTTCGCGGACATCCCGGCCGCCGCCCGCAGCCTGGGCACGCTGCTCGACGTGGGCCTCGGCTATCTGCGGCTCGGCCAGCCCGCCACCGAGCTGTCCGGCGGGGAGGCACAGCGGATCAAGCTGGCGAGCGAGCTCCAGCGCGGGCGGCGCGGCCACACCCTCTACCTGCTGGACGAGCCGACGAGCGGACTGCACCCGGCCGACGTGGAGGTGCTGACGGACCGGCTGCACGGACTGGTCGACGCCGGGCACACGGTCGTCGTGGTCGAGCACGACATGACGGTGGTCGCGGGCGCCGACTGGGTGATCGACCTGGGCCCGGGCGGCGGCGACCGGGGCGGCCGGATCGTGGCCGCCGGGCCCCCGGAACGGCTGGCCCGGGCGACCGGCAGCGCCACGGCTCCGTACCTGGCGCGGGTCATGCCCTGAGCGTCGAGCCGAGCGCCCCACCGGTACGCACGCCATCGCCACCCGACGGCGACCGGGGCCGCCGGACCGTGGCCGCCGGGCCCCCGGAACGGGTCGCCCAAGCGGCCGGCAGCGCCACGGCTCCGTACCTGGCGCGGGTCATGCCCTGAGCGTCGAGCCGAGCGCCCCACCGGTACGCACGCCATCGCCCCCCGACGGCGACCGGGGCCGCCGGACCGTGGCCGCCGGGCCCCCGGAACGGGTCG
>NZ_JBEZBT010000033.1:3839-17091 GCF_040647235.1 Streptomyces sp. NPDC042638 | reverse complement strand
AGCGGCCGGCAGCGCCACGGCTCCGTACCTGGCGCGGGTCATGCCCTGAGCGTCGAACGGCCCACCAGTGAGCACGCCAGGGCCGCCCGGCGGCGAGGCGCACCGGGTCCCGGGCCTCCGGCCGGGCCGGGTGGTCCGGCTCGGCGCCGCGCCGGGTCAGCGCGCCGGGAGCTGAAGGACCTGCGCACGGCCTCCGTGCACGTCTGTGCGCGGCCGGCCGGGCCGGTCGTGCGGGCCCTCCGGCGCGCTCGCCTCCCGCGGGCCCCGCAGCGCGCTCGCCACCAGGGCCGCGTGGGTCCAGGCCGGCTCGGGGGCGGCCGGCTGGGCCGCATGGGCCAGGCCGCGGCGGTCGGGGTGGGCGCCCGGCGGGATCACCGGCCGGAGCTCCACCTCGGCGACCAGACCGCGGGCCCGGGCCACCCGCCACAGCGAGGCCAGCAGGCTGTCCTCGCCGACGAAGGCCGCCGCGGTGCCGGGCCCGCCGTGCTGCTGCCGGTAGCGCAGGCTGACCGGCTGGACGGGCACACCCGCGTCGAGCGCGGCCTGGAAGACGGCCCGCCGGAACCGGCCGTGGGCGCGCCCGCACCAGGTGCTGCCCTCGGGAAAGGCGGTCACGGCCGCGCCCCCGCGCAGGGCACCGGCGATCCGGTCGACCGTGCCGGGCAGGGCGCGCAGCCGGTCCCGTTCGATGAACAGGGCCCCGCCGCGCGCGGCCAGCGCGCCCGCCACGGGCCACTGCCGCACCTCGGTCTTGGCGAGCATGCGGCCGGGGCGTACGGCGGCGAGCAGCGGGATGTCGAGCCACGACACGTGGTTGGCGACCAGGAGCAGCCCGCCGGCCGGTACCGCGTCGCCGGTGAGGCGGACCCGGACCCCGATGGCCCGGACGATCATCCGGCACCACCGCCTGACCCACTCGGCGGGGATCCGCCCGCCGAGTGGGACCAGCACGACCCCGGCGAGCACCAGGGCCGTGACCACGGTCAGCCGCAGCACGGCCCGGGGTACGGCCGCGGCGGCCCGGGCAGGATCCACGCACGCGCCCGGGGTGCAGGGCGCGGTGGGCAGCCAGACGCTCATCAGGCCGGGACGAGCGAGAGGAAGTGCCGCAGATAGCGCTGGTTGACCCGGCGCATCGACAGCAGCACGTACAGGTCGGCGACGCCGAAGTCGGGGTCGTGCGCGGGCTCGCCGCAGACCCAGGCGCCGAGCCGGAGGTAGCCGCGCAGCAGGGCCGGAAGCTCGGTGCGGCCGGCCGGGACCTCGGTGGGCGCCGTCCACGGCAGCAGCGGCCGGACCCGGAACTCCTCGGGCGCGAGGTGCTTGGCGCGGACCCGCTCCCAGGTGCCGGCGGCGAGGGCGCCGCCGTCGGCCAGCGGCACCGAGCAGCAGCCCGCCAGCCACTCGTGGCCGCGGTCGGTCATGTAGCGGGCTATGCCGGCCCAGATCAGGCCGATGACCGCGCCGTCGCGGTGGTCGGGGTGGACGCAGGAGCGGCCGACCTCGACCAGTGCGGGCCGTATCGCGTCGAGCGCGGCGAGGTCGAACTCGCCGTCGGAGTAGAGGCGCCCGGCGACCGCGGCCCGCTCCGGCGGGAGCAGCCGGTAGGTGCCGACGACCTGCCCGGTCACCGTGTCACGCACGAGGAGGTGGTCGCAGTACGCGTCGAAGGCGTCGATGTCGTGCCCCGGCTCGGCGGAGGCCAGCAAGGCTCCCATCTCCCCGGCGAAGACGTCGTGCCGCAGCCGCTGCGCGGCCCGCACGTCGGCCTCGTCACGGGCGAGGGTGACGGTGTAGCGAGGGGGTGCCGCGGGCTGCGGTGGACGGTCGAGGGTGGAAACGCCGGTCATGGCTCTCTCCTGGTCACGGGCCGGTTCGGCGAGGGCGGCGGACCCGGTGCGTACGGCCCGCCGCTCCAGTTCTTCCGATGCCGGTTGGCCGGTGCGTGACCGGTGCCAGGAGAGGGGATGTGGGGGTGGTGAACGACGGGATCAGGCGGGCCGGCCGCGCTTGATCACTCCCCGGCGGGGAGCGTACAGGGGCCCGGAGAACCAGACGGGGCCGGGGATGAGCACCACTCCCGGCCCCGCCCGCCCGCCTCCGTCAGGCGAACGTCTTCCGACTGTCGCGGCTACCGCTTCCCCGCCTTCCGGGCAGCCCGCAGCCACTCCTTGTTCATGCTGGTGATCGACACCAGCGGGATGCCCTTCGGGCAGGCGGTCGCGCACTCACCGGTCAGCGTGCAGCCGCCGAAGCCCTCCGCGTCCATCTGCGTCACCATGTCCAGCACCCGCGTCTCCCGCTCGGGCGCTCCCTGCGGCAGCACGTTGAGATGGTTGACCTTCGCGGAGGTGAACAGCATCGCCGCACCGTTGGGGCAAGCGGCCACGCACGCCCCGCACCCGATGCACTCGGCGTGCTCGAATGCGAAGTCGGCGTCGGCCTTCGGCACCGGCGTGGCGTGGGCCTCCGGCGCGGACCCTGTCGGGGCGGTGATGTAGCCGCCGGCCTGGATGATCCGGTCGAACGCCGACCGGTCCACCACCAGGTCCTTGATCACCGGGAACGCGGAGGCCCGCCACGGCTCGATGTCGATCGTGTCGCCGTCCCGGAAGGACCGCATGTGCAGCTGGCAGGTGGTGGTGCGCTCCGGCCCGTGCGCGTCGCCGTTGATGACCAGCGAGCACGCGCCGCAGATGCCCTCGCGGCAGTCGTGGTCGAAGGCGACCGGCTCCTCGCCGGAGAGGATGAGCTGTTCGTTGAGGACGTCCAGCATCTCCAGGAAGGACATGTCGGGCGAGATGTCGTCCACCTGGTAGGTGGACATCGCTCCTTCGGCGTCGGCGTTCTTCTGCCGCCAGACGCGCAGGGTGAGCTTCATGCGTAGCTCCGCTGGGTGGGGTGGACGTACTCGAAGACCAGGTCTTCCTTGTGCAGGACGGGCGCCTCGCCGGTGCCGGTGAACTCCCAGGCCGCCGCGTAGGCGAACGCGTCGTCCTTGCGGGCCGCCTCGCCGTCCGGGGTCTGGGACTCCTCGCGGAAGTGGCCGCCGCAGGACTCGTCGCGGTGCAGGGCGTCGAGGCACATCAGCTCGGCCAGCTCCAGATAGTCGACGATGCGGTTGGCCTTCTCCAGGGACTGGTTGAACTCCTCCCCCGTGCCGGGCACCTTGATCCGGCGCCAGAACTCCTCGCGGATCTGCGGGATGCGCTCCAGGGCCTTGCGCAGCCCGGTTTCGGAGCGTGCCATCCCGCAGAACTCCCACATCAGTTCACCCAGTTCGCGGTGGAAGGAGTCCGGGGTGCGGTCGCCGTCGACCGCCAGCAGCAGGTTGAGCCGGTCCTCGGTGTCGGCCAGCA
The DNA here is from genome assembly GCF_040647235.1 of Streptomyces sp. NPDC042638. Classification (NCBI taxonomy): domain Bacteria; kingdom Bacillati; phylum Actinomycetota; class Actinomycetes; order Kitasatosporales; family Streptomycetaceae; genus Streptomyces; species Streptomyces sp. NPDC042638. The sequence goes on along the minus strand of NZ_JBEZBT010000033.1, from coordinate 13,732 downwards.
CCTCCTGGACGGCCGGGTGTTCGCCGGTGACCGGCTCCTGGTGCGGGTTGCGGGCCAGGTAGTCGTTGATGGTGGCCGGCAGCACGAAGTAGCCGTCGGCCAGACCCTGCATCAGCGCGGAGGCGCCGAGCCGGTTGGCGCCGTGGTCGGAGAAGTTGGCCTCACCGATCGCGAACAGCCCGGGGACGGTGGTCTGGAGGTCGTAGTCGACCCACAGGCCGCCCATCGTGTAGTGCACGGCCGGGTAGATCCGCATCGGCACCTCGTACGGATCCTCGTCGGTGATCCGCTGGTACATGTCGAAGAGGTTGCCGTACTTGGCCTCGACGGCCTTGCGGCCCATCCGCCGGATCGCATCCGCGAAGTCCAGGTAGACGCCCTGGCCGCCGGGGCCCACTCCCCTGCCCTCGTCGCAGACGTTCTTCGCGGCGCGGGAGGCGATGTCCCGCGGGACCAGGTTGCCGAAGGAGGGGTAGATGCGCTCCAGGTAGTAGTCGCGCTCGTCCTCGGGGATCTGGTTCGGCGGTCGGGTGTCGCCCTTGGCCCTGGGCACCCAGATCCGGCCGTCGTTGCGCAGCGACTCGCTCATCAGCGTCAGCTTGGACTGGTGGTCGCCGGTGCGCGGGATGCAGGTGGGGTGGATCTGCGTGAAGCAGGGGTTGGCGAAGTAGGCGCCGCGCCGGTGCGCCCGCCAGACGGCGGTGGCGTTGGAGTTCATGGCGTTGGTCGACAGGTAGAAGACGTTGCCGTAGCCGCCGGAGGCGAGGACGACGGCGTCCGCGAAGTAGGTGTCGATCCGCCCGGTGACCAGGTCCCGCGCGACGATGCCGCGGGCCCGGCCGTCGACCACGATGAGGTCGAGCATCTCGGTGCGCGGGTGCAGCTCCACGTTCCCGGCGGCGATCTGCCGGGACAGCGCCTGGTAGGCGCCCAGCAGGAGCTGCTGGCCGGTCTGGCCGCGGGCGTAGAAGGTGCGGGAGACCTGGACGCCGCCGAAGGAGCGGGTGTCCAGCAGGCCGCCGTACTCGCGGGCGAAGGGCACGCCCTGGGCCACGCACTGGTCGATGATCTCGACGGAGATCTGCGCGAGCCGGTGCACGTTGGACTCGCGGGCGCGGAAGTCGCCGCCCTTGACGGTGTCGTAGAACAGCCGGTGGACCGAGTCGCCGTCGTTGCGGTAGTTCTTCGCCGCGTTGATGCCCCCCTGCGCGGCGATGGAGTGGGCGCGGCGCGGGGAGTCCTGGTAGCAGAACTGCACGACGTGGTAGCCCTGTTCGGCGAGGGTGGCGCCGGCGGAGCCGCCCGCGAGGCCTGTGCCCACGACGATCACCGTGTGCTTGCGCCGGTTGGCCGGGTTGACCAGCTTGGCCTCGAAACGGCGCTTGTCCCAGCGCTCGTTGATCGGGCCGGAGGGCGCCTTGGGGTCGGTGACCGGCGCGCCGGTCGTGTAGTCGGTGTACGTCATGGTCAGCTCACCACTCCGGTCATGACGCCCACGGGTACGGCGACGAAGCCGGCCGTGAGCAGCAGCGCGAGGACGTTCGCGATGGTCTTCAGGGCGCGGTCGCGGGTGCGGCTGCCGACGCCGAGGGTCTGGGCGGCGCTCCAGAAGCCGTGCCGGATGTGCAGGCCGAGCGCGAGCATCGCGACGATGTAGACGACGTTGCCGTACCAGGTGGAGAAGGTGTCCACCACGTTCTGGTACGGGTGCCCCTCCTGGAAGCCGCCGGAGTGCACGGTGCCGGTGGTCAGGTCCAGGATGTGCCAGACGATGAACAGCCCGAGGATGATCCCGCCCCAGCGCATGGTGCGGGTCGCGTAGCTCGCCCTCGGCTTCTTGTGCACGTAACCGCTGGGACGCGCCCTGATGTCGCGGCGGCTGAGCTGGAAGGCGGACGTCGCGTGGGCGACCACGGCGGCGACGAGGACGATCCGGACGAGCCAGAGCGTCCACTCGTAGTGCATGAAGGGTTCGCCGACCGTGCGCAGCCAGTGCGCGTAGTGGTTGAACTCGCCCGCGCCGAAGAAGATCTTCAGGTTGCCGATGACGTGCGCGACCAGGTACAGCAGCATGATCACGCCGCTGACGGCCATGACCGTCTTCTTGCCGACGGAGCTGTCCCACACGGTGCGTGCCATGGACGGCCGTCGGTCCGTCCGCGTTGCCAGAGCCATGGAACAGCACGCTAGAGCCGGGGACCCCGATCGGTCCAAGACATGGTCCAGCTTGTTTCCATAGCCTGGAGCTATCCTGGTGGTGTGCAGTTCCAGCAGCTCCAGTACTTCGTGGCCGTCGCCGAGACCCGGCACTTCACCCGGGCCGCCGAGCTGGTCCATGTCGCCCAGCCGTCGCTGTCGCAGCAGATCAAGGCGCTGGAGCGGGAACTGGGCGCGGATCTCTTCCTGCGTGCCCGGGGCAACATCACGCTCACCGACGCCGGCGAGGCGCTGCTGCCGCTTGCGCGGCGCATCCTGGCCGACGCGGACACCGCCCGGCACGAGGTGCAGGAGCTGGTCCAGCTGCGGCGGGGGCGGGTGCGGCTGGGGGCGACGCCGAGTCTGTGCACGGGACTGCTGCCGGATGTGCTGCGCGCCTTCCACGACCGCTATCCCGGCATCCAGCTGCTGATCGAGGAGGGCGGCTCGCACGACCTGGTGCGGGAGCTGGCCCGGGGTGCGCTCGACCTGGCGCTGATCGTGCTGCCGCTGCCGACGCCGGCGCCCGCGCTGACGACCGTGGAGCTGCTGCGGGAGGACCTGGTGGTGGTGTCCTCACCGGAGTCGCCGGTGCCCGGGCGGGGCGGCCGGGCCGTGGAGATCGGCGACCTGGAGGGCGAACGGCTGGTGATGTTCCGGCACGGGTACGACCTGCGCGAGCTGACCGTCGCCGCGTGCCGGTCCGCCGGGTTCGAGCCGGAGTTCGCCGTGGAGGGCGGCGAGATGGACGCGGTCCTGGGGCTCGCTCGGGCCGGGCTCGGGGTCGCCGTCGTGCCGCGGATGGTGGCCACCCGGGCGGGGCGGGGGCTGCGGGTCACCCCGCTGGCCAGACCGGGCCTGCACCGGACCATCGCGCTGGCGCACCGCAGTGACGTGGCTCCGCCGCGGGCCGCGCGGGAGCTTCAGCGGATGCTGCTGGAGCGGTGAGGGAGGGGGCCGTGCCCGACGGCGCCGTGGGTGGTGGGGGCCGCTCGGGGGCGCGGGTCGCGTGTGGTGGCTCGCGCGGTTCCCCGCGCCCCTGCCGGGGACGTCACCCCGTCGCGTCCACCAGTGCCAGGTCGTGGAGCCGCTCCGGGGGGCCCGGGCGGGCGTAGTACCAGCCCTGGGCCGTGTCGCAGCCCAGTACCCGCAGCTGTTCGGCCTGGGCGCCGGTTTCCACGCCCTCGACCGTGACGGCGAGGTCGAGGCTGTGGGCCAGGGAGACGATTCCCTCCACGATCTTCAGGTCGACGGGGTCGGCCGGGAACTGCTGCATGCCCTGGGTGAAGGAACGGTCGAGTTTGAGCACGCTCACCGGCAGGCGGCGCAGGTTGGCCAGGTTGGAGTAGCCGGTGCCGAAGTCGTCCAGGGCGATGTCTACGCCCATCTCCGCCAGCCGGCGCAGGGGTTTGAGCAGGTCGTCGTCGGCGCCGATGAGCGCGGACTCGGTGACCTCCAGGCACAGCGCGTCCGGGGTGACACCCGCGCGTTCGAGGATGTCCACCGTGTCCTGGACCAGCCCGGGGTGACTGAGCTGGCAGGGCGAGAGGTTGACGTTGATGCGCAGGGGGCCGGCGGCACTCTCGTCACCGTGCCGTTCCCGCCAGGCGCGGGCCTGGCGGATCGACTCCTCCAGCACCCAGCGGCCGAGCGGGACGATCAGGCCGGTGTGCTCGGCGAGCGGGATGAAGCGGTCCGGGCCGAGGACACCGTGCTGCGGGTGCAGCCAGCGCACCAGGGCCTCGGCGCCGCGCACGCTGCCGTCGCCGAGGTGGACCAGGGGCTGGTACTCGATGAAGAACTCACCGCGCTCCAGGGCGGTCGGCAGGGCCGTGGTCAGTCCGTGCCGGGTGATGGCGCGGGCGTCGGCCTCGGGGTCGGCGAGCTCGAAGCGGTTGCCGCCCGCCGACTTCGCCCGGTACATGGTGATGTCGGCGCTGCGCAGCACCTCCGCGGCGGTACGTTCACCGGCCGGCCCCTCGACGATGCCGAGGCTGCCGCGGACCAGGAGGTCACGGCCGTCGATGCTGATGGGAGTGACGAGCGCGCTCATGATGCGCTCGGCCAGCTCGTCGACCTCGCGCTGTGTGCCGGGGCCGGTGGTGAGGGCGACGAACTCGTCGCCGCCGAGCCGGGCGACCATCTCGCCCGGCGCGGTCGCGCAGGACTGCAGCCGGTCGGCGACCTCCACCAGCAGCCGGTCGCCGGCCGCGTGGCCGAGGCTGTCGTTGACCGTCTTGAAGCCGTCCAGGTCCAGATAGCACAGGCCGAAGCGGTGCCCGTCGCCCGCGTTCAGCGCCTTCTCCAGCCGCTCGAAGAACAGCGTGCGGTTGGGCAGGCCGGTGAGGGCGTCGTGGGTGGCCTCGTAGCGCAGCCGGAGGTTGAGCAGCCGGCGCTCGGTGGTGTCCTCCATGAGCGCGAGCTGGTACTGCGGGATGCCGTCGGCGTCGCGCAGCAGGGAGACCGTCAGGTTGGTCCACAGGACCGTGCCGTCGGGGCGGTTGAAGGCCTTCTCCACGTGGTAGTGCTCGCGCTCGCCGCGCACGAGTTCGTCGTAGAGCCGCCAGGTCTGCGGGGCGTCCTCGGGGTGCACCCAGTCCTGGACGCGCCGGCCGCGCAGGGAGTGCTCGGTGAGGCCGAACATGCGCAGCAGCGCCTCGTTGACCTGGAGGACGTTGCCGTCGAGGTCGGCGATGCCGATCCCTATGGCGGCGCCCTCGAACACCGCGCGGAAGCGGGCCTCGCTCGCGTGCAGCGCCTGGGCGACCACGCCCTGCGCCTCCAGGGCGGCCTGGGCGATGGCCTCCTGCTCCACGAGGGTGCGCTCGCGCAGCGCCTGGGCGTAGCCGGCGGCCATCGCGTGCTGCAACCGCGAGGAGCGCATGCGCAGTTCGTCCTGGGCGCCGTCCTCGCCGCAGTACAGGACGAGATAGGCGTCGACGCAGTCCAGGGTGCGGGTCAGTGCCTCGGGGTCGGTGCAGTGGGCCCCGACCAGAGCGGCGCCGACCGCCTTCGCCGCCTCCGCGTCGAAGCTGCGTGCGCGCAGCAGCTCGCTCAGCCGGCCGGCGAGCGGCAGCAGTCGGTCCTCGAACTCGGCACGGGTCAGCGACGTCGAGGTCACCGGGAACAGCGCCCGGCTCCAGATCGTCGTCAGCCGGCGCAGTCTTCCCTCCGGGCCGTCCGGCTCCGCGATCACGCCGTACGCCCCACGCCGGCGAATCCGGAGAAGGCGTAGGGATCCTCGTCCTCCGGCGCCGAATCCGGGCGCCAGTGCGGCATCTGCACCAGTCCGGGTTCCACCATGTCGTACCCCTCGAAGAACCGCGCGATCTCCTCGCGCGAGCGCATGATCAGCGGGTTGCGAATGTCCTTGTACACGTCCACCGCACCCTCGGCCCGCTCGGCGGGCAGCGGGATTCCCTCGTACGAGGCATGGGTGAGGATCAGCAGGCTGCCGGGCGCGAGCGCCTCGCGCAGCTCGGCCACCGCACCGTACGGGTCGTCCGCGTCTTCCACGAAGTGCAGTATGGCAACGAGCAGGAGGGCCACTGGCCGATTCAGGTCGATCAGCCGCTCCAGCTCCGGGCTGGCGAGGATCTCCTGGGGCTTGCGGAGGTCGGCGGCGACCGCGTCCGTGCCCTCGATTCCCTCCAGCACCGCCTGGCTGTGGGCGACGGCCACCGGGTCGTGGTCGACGTAGACCACACGAGCGTCCGGTACGGCCGCCCGGGCCACCTCGTGGACGTTGCCGAACGTCGGGATGCCGGAGCCGATGTCGAGGAACTGGGTGATGCCCTCCCCGGCCGCGAACCGTACGGCCCGGCGCATGAACGCCCGGTTGGCCTGCATGGTCTTCGGCAGGCCCGGCAGGAACTCCATGACCTTGCGGGCCGCTTCCCGGTCGACCTCGAAGTTGTGCGAACCGCCCAGGTAGTAGTCGTAGATCCGCGAGACGCTCGGCACCGAGATGTCGATGCTGCGTGGGGCCCAGGCGGGACGCTCCATGTATCTCTCCAAGGCGTGGACAGGTGTAGGCGATCCGGTGTTCGAGCTGAGGCTACTGATCGCCGCCCAAAGGGGCGACCTGAACCGGAAATTGACCATCCGTTCCCGGTCACTGCCTGCGGCAAGTGCCCGCACGACCCCGCTGTGTGACGACCGCGCGGCCCCGCGGATCCCACCGCACACAACGATCCGCCCCCTCCGTGCGGTACGGAGGGGGCGGATCTTCGGTGGCGCGCCGGGCCGGGCGGGGCGATCGGCCCTGGGGAGGTGATCTACTTGCCCGGCGCGCCGACCGGCTTGCCGTCGGGCGAGACGGCGTACCACGTGCCGCCCACGCCCTGACCGTTGGTGTCGCCCGGGGCCTTGTCCCCGGAAAAGGTGTAGATGGGCCAGCAGTTGACGGTCATCTGCTTGGCTCCGTCGGACCGGGTGAAGGGCATGAGGCCCTTCTTCTTCACGCCTTCGGTGTCGTCGGCGCTGACCGGGCCGACGGCCGGCCACTTCTCCAGGCAGGCGCCGGTGCAGTTGGAGACGGACTTGGGCCAGGCCTGGTCCTTCAGGAAGCGGTAGACCGTCATGCCGTTCTTGTCCACGACGATGTCGCCGAGCTTGGGGTCCTTGTGGACGGACAGGCCGGGCAGGTCGGACAGCTTGGCCTTCTTGCCGGTGGGGGCGAGCGCGAACCACTTCCCGCCCACGCCCTGGCCGTTGACGTCTCCGGCGTTGACGTCCTTGGCGTACCGGTAGGCCGGCCAGCCGCCGACGGTCAGCTGCTTGGAGCCGTCGGCGCGGGTGACCTCGCCGAGCAGCGCCTTGTCGATGCCGGCACCGGCGGTGGCGTCGTCGGCGGGAACCGGCGGCCAGGTGGTCGCGCAGTCGCCGTCGCAGTTCGACTTGGGCGGGTTGGCGGTGTCCTTGTCGAACCGGTAGAGGGTGAGGCCGGAGCCGTCGGTCAGCACGTTGCCCAGGTCGGGATTGCTCGCCACGGAGAGCTTGCCCGCGGGGGTGACCGGGGCCGGGGAGGCGGAGCTCTGGTTGCCGTCCGCGCCGTATCCGTTGCCCGCGCCGGCCGCGGTCCCGCTGCCCGGGGCGCCGTAGTCCCCGGCCACGGCCGTGGCTCCGACGTTCTGGGCCGCCGACGCGGGAGTGGCGGCGTTGTCCTGACCGCACGCCGTCGTCAGCGCCAGCACCGAGGCCGCTGTGGCCACCAGTGAGGCGGTCCGCCACGAGGTCTTCATCGTCAACTCCACATTGTCGCCCGGATATTGCAGCGCCCTGCTGCGCCGCCGCACGGCCATGGGTACGCACCGCGGGGGTCGCCGTGTTCAACGGCGGCCGGTTTTTTCTTTCCGGGTCCCGTACTCCGTGCCGGCCGTCCATGGCACGGGCATCTGGAGGAATCGCGCCGATGCGGGCTCTTTCCCTCGTCAAACCATCGATCACCTCATCTCCCTCTTTCGGAGCAATCTCGGCTCACCGGGGCGTGCGGCGGCGCTCAGCGCCTCATGATCTGCGTCGTGCATGGACCCGAAGTGACCCGATGCGCGCCTGCGGCGAGGGCGTTGGCCCTGGCGACGCTGACCTGGGCTCTGGTGGGCTGTCCGGCCGGCAGCGCGTCGGCCGACGCCTGCGCGTACGCCTCCACGGGCCCGGACGGCACGGTGGCGGTGGCCTACGCCGGCGGCCACCAGTGGCCGCCGCCCCCGCCCTGTCCGAGCCCGACCCCGCCACCGTGTCCGCCCGAGCCGACGCCGACGCCGACGCCGACGCCGACGCCGACGCCCACGCCGACGCCCACTCCCCCGCCCGAGCCGACGCCTCCGCCCAAGCCGCCACCGCCGCCCACGAAACATCCGAAGCCGCCGCCGAAACCCGCCCCGAAGCCGCCGCCCCCGCCGAAGCCGCCCGCCCGGCCCGCTCCGGCGCCCCCACCGCCTCCGCCGCCCCGGCCGGCACCCACGCCCACCCCGACGCCGCCGCCGAAACCCGCGCCGAAGCCGACGCCCAGGCCCGCCCCCCGGCCCACCGTGACGCCGGTGAGCTACCCGGCGTACCACCCCCACGCCATCAGCCACACCAAGCACGGCCGCACCACGCCCGTCACCTACGTCCTGCTCATCACCGTCCCCGCGATCGTCGCCGTCGCGGCGCTGCGCCCGCGCTGACGCGCCGGCTCCTCACTTCTGGAGGCACCAGTTGTCGGATTGGCTTGTTCTCGTCCTCGCGATGCTGGGGGCCTGTGCCGTCGTGGTCGTCATCACGACGGTGCGGCACCGGACGGCATCCGAGGACGAGGATCCCAGCGAAACGCCGGACGTCATCGAGTACATGACGATGTGGATCGGCGTCATCTACGCCATCGTCCTCGGTCTGGCCATCGCGGGCGTGTGGGAGGCCCGCAACGCCGCCCAGGACTACGTGCAGTCCGAGGCCCAGGCGCTGCACGAGATCTCGGAGCGGGTCCGGGTCTACCCACCGGACGTCCGCGACCGCATCCGCGGGGACGTGGACGCCTACGTCAGCTACGTCGTCCACACCGAGTGGCGGCGGATGGCGGACGACGGGCAGGTCACGGGCCGCGGCGGCGAGCTGCTGCAGCAGGTCCGGGCGGACGTCACCGACTACCGGCCGAGGAACGACTTCGAGGCGCAGGCCTACCAGCCGCTGCTGGACCAGTTGGCCGCCGCCGACCAGGCGCGCAACTCACGCGCCGACTCCACCGGCGCCACCATGCCGCCGGTCGTGTGGTGGGGACTGCTCACCGGCGCGCTGATCACCATCGGCATGGTGTTCGCCCTGCAGATCCGGCGCACCCGGCGGGAACTGATCCTGGCCGGTCTGTTCTCGGCGACCATCGCGTTCATGCTGTTCCTGATCTGGGACTTCGACGCCCCCTACAGCCGGGGCATCGCGGTCACGGCCGATCCGTTCCTCAGCATCTTCCCGGGCATCACGGGATAAACGGCCGGACTTCGGCGGACAGCCCACCCGGCCGGCACGGCCGTCATAACAGGCCTTCGCCCCCGCTTCCGCGAGGAACCGGGGCGAAGGCCTGTCGACGTGCGTGGGTCCGGTGCCGGGGACGGATCCGGTGGGCTCGGGGGCCGGCCGGGGGCTCAGACGCGCTTCTCGTGCCGGCGGCGCAGCCAGAAGGCGCCGCCACCGATCACCGCCACGGCCACCAGGCCGCTGCCGATGGCCATGTCGGTGGGCGTGGCACCGCTGGTCCTGCTGCCGCCGATACCGCCGTTGACACCGCCGAGCACGGTGAAGGCGTCCCGGCGGGTCAGGGTACGGCCGTCACAGCGGACGGTGACGGCGTACCGGCCGTGGCGGGCGTCCCGGTCGACGGTGGCGACACCACGGGCGGTGTCGTCGCGCCACGGCTCCAGCGGGATGGTGCCGAAGGCGTCGGAACTGGCCGTGCCGGATCGGCAGCCGTTCACGATGACGGTGAGGCGGCCTCCGGCGGACAGGACGTCGGGCGTGACGAAGATGTCGCGCGAGTTGAAGTCGTCGTCGTGGCCTCCGAAGCCTTCCCCTCCTTCCCCATGGCCGCCCTCGCCGCCCCGGCCGTTGCCGAAGCCCTCGTTCCTCCGGCCGCCGTCGTTCCCGCGGCCGTTGCCGAACCCCTCGTTCCCGCGGCCGTTGCCGAACCCCTCGTTCCCGCGGCCGTTGCCGAACCCCTCGTT
>NZ_JBEZBT010000033.1:0-3743 GCF_040647235.1 Streptomyces sp. NPDC042638 | reverse complement strand
CGTTCCCCCGGCCGTTGCCGTTGAAGTTCCCGTTCCCGGGGACGCGCCCCCCTCCGTTGACGATGCCGGTGCCGGGGAGAACCCCGGTCCCGTTCAGGGCGCCGACGTTGCCGGTGCCGGGGACGATGACCGCACTGTTGTTGTCGGTGCCGCTCGGCCCGCCCCCGTTGCCCATGCCGTCCGCGACAGCCGCGGGGGCGGCGAGCCCGAGCACGGCGACCGTGGTGCACGCCGCCGCCAGGGCACGTTGGTTGCGCATGTGATCCTCCGCGGGAGGTCACCGGGTCCCGTCCCCGGTGGTTCGGCGAGAAACACCTCCCGGGACGACCCTCGGACGCGCGGAACACGCCCGCATGTCGAGAATGGTCCGTCCTGGTGATCCGACACGCCGAGGGAAAACCACACAATCGGATATTGCCGCAGGTCACGGACCGTCAGAAAATATCTGGGAACGGCAACTCGGATGGCGCACGGAGCGGGTGGCGGGCCACCCGTTCGCCGATCACCCCGTCGCCCTTGGCCCGCGCGGGATTTAGCGTTTTCCCATGCGCGATGGACGTGGCGCGACCGCGTCGAGAGGGGATGGCGAATGTCTGCGTCCAAGCTGTCCGAGCTTGCCGAGGAAGAGGAGCGGCGGAAGAAGCGCGCCCCGTGGGGCGTGATAGCGCTTGTTCTGCTGACCGGCCTGGCACTTATTCGCAACGGTTCCGGGGAGTTCGACGTCGGCCCGCCGCAGCCCGCCTCGGCGGCGGCGCCGGACAGCCGTGCCACCCTGGGCACCTTCGCCCCCGCACCCGCCTCGCTGGCGTTCTCCGCCGTGGCACGGGTGCGGATCCCGGCGATCCACGTGGACGCGCCCGTCGTGCCGGTCGGCCTCGACGCGGACGGCTGGGTCGCCGCGCCGCCACCGGACAACCCCAACCTGGCCGGCTGGTTCACCGGTGCCGTCTCCCCGGGGGAGAAGGGCACCGCCGTCGTCGTCGGCCATGTCGACAACAAGCAGGGCCCCGCCGTGTTCTACGGGCTGGGGGCGCTCAAGAAGGGCAACCAGATCGCCGTCGTGCGGCAGGACGGCAGGACCGCCGTGTTCGAGATCTACGGCGTCGAGGTGTTCGAGAAGAGCAACTTCCCCGGCGACCGGGTGTACGGCTCGAAGGGGACACCGGAACTCCGGGTCATCACCTGCGGCGGCGGTTTCTCGAAACAGAACGGCTACGACGGGAACGTCGTCGTCTTCGCCCGCCTGGCCGCGGTCACCTGAACCGCCACGGCCCGGCGGGCGAAAGGAGGACGACGGCCGTACAGGGCCGCGGAACCGTCACATCCGCCGGCTCGGCACGGTGAGCTGGTACCCGGAGTCGATCAGGAAGGGAAGCCATTCCCGGATCGCGCGGACGGTCTGCGAGCGGTCGCCCCCGGCATCGTGGGAGAGCACCACGACGCCGGGGGCGGCTCCGCTCTCCACCTGGTCGATGATGGTGTCGACGCCGGGCTCCATCCAGTCGGTGGTGTCCACCGTCCAGGCCATCGGTTCCATGCCCATGTCGGCGCCCAGCTGGAAGGCGGCCCGGTTCCAGGCGCCGTAGGGCGCGCGGAACCACTGGGGGCGCTCGCCGTAGGTGTCCTCGATGACGTCGCTGGTGCGCTCCATCTCGGAGCGGATTTCGCCTCGGCCCAGGGTCGTCAGCAGGGGGTGGGTCCAGGTGTGGTTGCCGACGACGTGGCCCTCGTCGGCCATCCGGGCCACCAGCTCCCGGTTCTGGACGACACACTCCCCGCACACGAAGAACATCGCCCGGACGTCGTGCTTGGCGAGGGTGTCCAGGATGTGCGGGGTGTAGTCCGGGTTGGGGCCGTCGTCGAAGGTCAGCATCATGCGCCGGCCGCGCCGGGAGATCTCCAGGATCGGTTTCTTGCGCACCTTGAGCTTGCGGGGCGCGGTGCGGGGTGGTCCGTATCCGGTGAGCGGCTGCAGCCGGAATGCGGAGGGCTTGAGCGCCTGACGGGCCTGCGGGCCGGCGACGGGGGCCGGGGCGCTCGGGGCGGTCTCCTCGCCGCCGCCCGCCAGGACGATGCCGGCGGTGCCCGCCGACCCCAGGGCGGCGGCCCCGGCGAGGAGCATCCGGCGTCGCGTGAACAACTGATCCTTCTGCATGACTCATCAGTCGCCCGGTGAGGCTCCGGCGCACCGCAACGCCACCGGTGCGGCGGGAGGAATGCACCCGGACAGCCGAGCGAAACCCGCTCAGCGGCGGCGCACCAGCGGGAACGGGAGCGTCTCACGGATCGTCAGGCCGGTGAGGAACATGACGAGCCGGTCGACGCCGAGTCCGAGTCCGCCGGTCGGGGGCATGGCGTAGGCGAGGGCCTGCAGGAAGTCCTCGTCGAGCTCCATGGCCTCCGCGTTGCCGCCGGCGGCCAGCAGTGACTGTGCGGTGAGCCGGCGGCGCTGTTCGACGGGGTCGGTCAGCTCCGAGTAGGCGGTGCCGAGTTCGGTGCCGAAGGCGACGAGGTCCCAGCGTTCGGCGAGCCGCGGGTCGGTGCGGTGCTGCCGGGTCAGCGGGGAGACGTCGGTCGGGAAGTCCTTGTAGAAGGTGGGCGGCCCGGTCCGGTGTTCGACCAGCCGCTCGTACAACTCCAGCACGACGTCGCCGGGGCCGTCGTCGGCGGTGTACGGCACCCCGCTGCGGTCGCACAGCCGGTGCAGCCGCAGCAGTTCGGTGCCGGGGCCGATCTCCTCCCCGAGCGCCTCCGAGATCGCCCCGTACACGGTCTTGACGGGCCAGGTCCCGGAGATGTCGTGTTCCTCGCCGTCCTTGCGGGCCACCGGGGAGCCGTACACGGCGGTCGCGGCGCCCTGGACCAGCTCGCGGGCGAGGTCGAGCATCACGTCGTAGTCGGCGTGGGCCTGGTACGCCTCCAGCATCGTGAACTCGGGGTTGTGCTTGTAGGAGACGCCCTCGTTGCGGAAGGTGCGGCCCAGCTCGAAGACCTTCTCCAGGCCGCCGACGCACAGCCGCTTCAGATACAGCTCGGGGGCGATGCGCAGATAGAGGTCCAGGTCGTAGGCGTTGATGTGGGTGCTGAAGGGGCGGGCGTTGGCGCCGCCGTGGACCTGCTGGAGCATCGGTGTCTCGACCTCCAGGTAGCCCCGGTCCAGCAGTCCCCGGCGCAGGGCCTGTACGGCGGCGGAACGGGCGCGGACGACGGCGCGGGCGTCGGGGCTGGTGATCAGGTCCAGGTGGCGGCGGCGGACCTTGGCCTCGGCGTCGGCGAGGCCGCGGTGCTTGTCCGGCAGCGGGTGCAGACACTTGCCGGTGAGCTGCCAGGAGGTGACGAAGACGGTGGGTTCGCCCCGGTCGCTCGCCCGGGCGTGACCGGTGACGGTGATGTGGTCACCGATGTCGATGTCGGCGGTGAAGCGGTCGAGCGCCGGTCCGCAGCCGTCGCGGGTGAGGGCGATCTGGTGGTCGCCGGACCAGTCGCGCAGCACGGCGAAGACGATGCCACCGAAGTCGCGGACCAGCATGACGCGTCCGGCCACGGTGACGTCCTCGCCGGGCGGGACGTCGGCGAGGGCGTGGGTGGGTACGGGGGTGCCCACCGGATAGGGGTCGGTGCCGGTGGCGCGCAGCCGGCCGAGGGTGCGGTACCGGACGCGGACCTGGTCGGTCAGGCCCGCGTCCGGGGCGGCGGGCCCGGCCCCGTCCCCTCCGTCGGGGCCGAGCGCCGGCCGGGACGGC